>WRAZ01000003.1 GCA_009779925.1 Chitinivibrionia bacterium | reverse complement strand
GTACTAAGAGAGAGAGAGAGAGAGAGAGAGAGAGAGAGAGAGAGAGAGAGAGTAATTTCGACCACGCTCCTCTGTCAAGGGAATTTTCATATTTGTGATAATTTTGTTCATTTTTCTCCCATTTGTTAGATTTAGGTGATTTTACGTGGAAAATACTATTTGTTTACAGCAAAGTGGGGTGGAAAAATTGTTTTGGGTGAAAATTGACAAAAAAAAAGACATCGAGAAATCTCGATGTCTTTTTGTAAATCAGCGTCTGCCGTATGAAACCGATGCGTCGTCGTTTCTTGCTTCTTCGACTTGCGGAGTTGCTTTTGGCGCTTCCGTTTTCGGTTGTTGCGGTTGCTCTTCTCTATCCGCTTCCGATTTTGGCAACTCTTGTTGTTTTATCGGCGCGTTGGCGGGTCTTTCCTGCTTTTGAACACCCTGATTTTGAGCAGGTGCTGTTCTTTCGCTGTAAACCTTTGGCTTGCCATTGTTGTTTCCACCCTGCTGTTGTGGCTTCGGGCGATTTGCTAACTGCGCGTTCGTCTCTTTCAACGGCTGTGCGTTAGATACTATCTTATCAAATTTTTTCTCGGGCGCACTCGGTTGCTGCTGTTTGTTTTGATTGGGATTTGCCTGTTGCTGTTGCGCGGGACGATTATTGTTTTGATTTACACGGTTATCCTGCTGCGGATTTTTGTTTTTGTTCTGGTTCTGGTTTTGATTTCCGTGTTTTTTTCCGTGATTATGCACGGGATTTTGATTGTGCGGCTTGTGTTTCTGACCGTTCTGAATTTGTGTGATTTTCACCAAGGTTGTCAACTGAAGAATTATCGATAATCCTACAAGCGCAATAACTACAACTAAAATTAGTTCCATTTTTACTCCAAAGTAATTTTTCTCTTTTTCAATGATGTTTTCATCTGTAAATTATATCAGCAAGTTGCTTTTTGTTCCTAAAAACATCACAATAAACAAAAAGCACGTACTTAACGCTTAAAAAACACTCTTTTCAAAGAACTGATATAAATTTTATTTTTTATTTTTGCTTTCGTCGCCTTTAGGCTCTTCGGGGTCGTAAAGCGTATCCAATTTTTTCAAAAGCACTCTTGTTCTAGCGAGCGTCCTTGTTATTACGATTGTCTTCGACCAAATAAAAAACAAAATCAACACAGAGAAGAAAAATACAACAACCCAAATCAATCTTATTACATCTGCGGTTTCCATATTTTTAGCCTCCTTTTAGTGGGGAATATACTAAATTGCAACATCAAAGCGCAAGTTTTTTTAGCTTACAGAGAAAAAACGCGACGAACTCCCGCCTTTTGCCACAGGAATATGCACCGCTTTTCCGCATTTCGGGCAATTTCCGTAATAATACGGACGCTCAACAGGGCGATACAGCCGCGTATATACGCCGCAACAATCGAAACGCACACCCAAATACGGGCGCCTTGCAGAACCTTGTTCGCTCGGCAAGGCGCCTGTTTTTTTACGTTTCCTGTGTTCCGAATCGTAAACATCCATAAGCATAACAAAAAATTAAAAGTTTGTCGCCGATGTGCGTTTTTTGTTAAACTCGTTAATTATACGAATCGCCTCGTTCGGGTCGTCGGTCAAATGCATCAATTTCGGGTCGTCGGGGCAGATATACTTGTTGTCTTTAAGCATCACCTTTTCAACCCAATCCATCATTCCGCCCCAAAAATCTTTGCCGAGCAGAACTATCGGAACTTTCTGCGACTTGTTTGTCTGAACAAGCGTCAATACTTCAAATAATTCGTCGAGCGTTCCAAATCCTCCGGGACAAACAACTATCGCCGAAGAATAACGCAAAAACATAACTTTTCTCACAAAAAAGTAATGAAAATCCAATTTTATATTTTGATAAGGGTTTGGAAACTGCTCCATCGGAAGATTTATGTTCAAGCCGATTGCTTTCCCGTCTTTTACCTCGCGCGCGCCGATATGCGCCGCTTCCATAATACCGGGTCCGCCGCCTGTAATTACTCCATAGCCGTTTTCTGCGCACAATCTGCCCATTTCAATCGCCTGCTTAAAATATCGGTCGTCCGCCGGTGTTCTCGCCGAGCCGAAAACCGACACGCAAGGTCCGACATTCGACATTGATTGAATTCCATCTACAAATTCAGAAATTACTCTGAACATTCTCCACGTTTCGCTTGACGCGTTGCTTGGAATTTGTGTTACCATTTCTCACTCCTTTTTTATTAGTCCTCGGTATCCGTTTCTTCTTCCACTTCTATTTCTTCGGGGTCAGCGTCTTCCAACAAATCTTCGGGATTTGCCTGAGGAAGCTCGCTCGTTTCGATTTCGTCGTCGTCGTCGCTGTTTCCGCAATCGCTTACGTCGATTACTTTGTCGCCGTCGTCCAAATTCATAAGCCTTACGCCTTGGGTGTTTCGTCCGATAACGTTTATTTTTGCAACGGAAACGCGAATAATTATTCCGTTTTTGGTGATTATCAACAAATCGTCGCCGTCGTCGGGGTTCATAATATTTATTACTTTTCCGTTGCGCTCGCTCGTTTTTATGTTGATAATCCCTTTTCCGCCGCGGTTTGTAATTCGATATTCGCTCAAAAGCGTGCGTTTTCCGTAGCCGTTTTCGGTTACCGTAAGGATTTTTTCGTCGTCGGCTTTTGCTTTCACCATTCCGATAACTTCGTCGCCATCGCGCAGTCTAATTCCGCGAACCCCGTGCGTATTTCGTCCTACCGCTCTTGCTTTTTCGACTGGGAAGCGCACCGCATTTCCGTCTGCCGAAGCGATAACCAAGTTGTCGTCCGTTTCACACAAAACCGCGCTCACCAATTTTTCGTCGTCGTCCAGCTTCATAGAGTTTAAGCCGTTTCTGCGCAAATTAGCGTATTTATCGAGCGATTGACGGTTCACAATTCCCTTTTGCGTAGCCTGAACAATAAACAGATTTTCGCTGTTCTCAAAATTTTCTTTTGAGACAATAACCTGAGAAGCGATTTTTTCGCCACTTTCCTGCAAGCCTTCAATTACGTTTACAATCGGACGACCTTTCGCCGTTCTGTCGCCTTCGGGCAATTCCCAAACCTTAATTCCGTAGCAACGCCCCTTATCCGTGAAGAACATAATCGTATCGTGAGCCGAGGCAACAAAAAGATTTTCTACAAAATCACTGTCTTTGGAAGTCATTCCTTTTAGTCCGCGACCGCCGCGACCCTGCGTTTTGTAGGTGTCCGCGGCAGTTCGTTTTATGTAGCCCGCGCGAGTCATTGTAATCACCATTTCTTCGTCGGGTATCATATCTTCGATGTCAATATCGCCCGCCGCGTCAACAATAATCGAGCGCCTTTCGTCTCCGTATTTTTTGATGATGTCGTCCAAATCTTCGTTGATAATTGCAACTTTTCTTTCGCGCTTTGCCAGAATATCCATCAAATCCGCAATCTTTTCGAGCAAGTCCTTCTTCTCGTTTTCGAGTTCAAGCTTGTTCATTTTGGTAAGTAATCCCAAACGCATATCGGTAATCGCTTTTGACTGAATTTCCGACAGCGAAAATCTGCTTTGTAAAGTAGTTCTTGCCGCCGCTTCGTCGTCGCTTCCTCGAATAATTTTTATAACTTCGTCGGTGTTGTCGGAAGCGATAATAAGTCCGTCCACAATATGAGCGCGGGCGTTTGCCTTGTTCAAATCAAACTGCGTTTTGCGGGTAATTACGTCCAAGCGGTGGTCGATATAATATTCAATAAGTTGCTTAAGATTAAGCAAACGCGGACGACCGTCCACAAGCGCCAAGTTCAAAATTCCGAAACTGGATTGAAGCGGCGACATTTTATACAGCTGATTAAGGACAACCTCGGCATAATCGTCTCTCTTTACGTGAACGATAATTTTTACTCCGATTTTGCCGGCGCTGTTCTTTTTCTTGCCGCTGCCCTCTTCGTCAATATCCGACGATTCGTCTTCGATGTCGGCAATTCCCGAAATCCCGTTTTCTTTATCTGCCGCCAACTCTTCCATTTTCTTTACAAGATTGTCTTTGCTGAGCATATACGGAATTTCGGTAATAATAATTTTTCCGCCCTGACCGCTACTGTCGGTATCGACAATTTCGGCTTTTGCGCGCATAAGAATTTTCCCGCGACCTGTTTTGTAGGCATCCACCGCGCCGTGTCTTCCGTAAATAAGTCCTCCCGTCGGAAAATCGGGGGCGGGAATGTATTTTATCAATTCGTCGGTTTCTATTTCGGGATTTTCCAATGTCGCTTTAATTCCGTTAACGATTTCTCTTAAATTGTGCGGAGGCATATTGGTCGCCATTCCGACCGCAATTCCCGAAGAACCGTTCACCAACAAAAACGGAATTCTCGACGGCAAAACCGATGGTTCGTCCTTATCTTCGGAAAAGTTTTTTGCCATATCTACAACATTTTTGTTAATATCGACAAGCATTTCGTCCGCAAATTTGTCTAATTTACACTCCGTATAACGATATGACGCAGGATCGTCGCCGTCAATCGAGCCATTACCACCCTGAAAGTCAATCGCGCAATATCGCAAAGACCACGGTTGCGACAAACGCACAAGCGCGTGATAAATTGACATATCGCCGTGCGGGTGATAATCACCCATTACCGCACCAACAACTTTTGCGCACTTAACTTTGGCAGACGCCGACGACGTCCAGCCGTTTTCGTGCATACTATACAAAATTCGTCTGTGTACGGGCTTAAGTCCGTCGCGCACATCGGGCAACGCTCTCGCCGTAATCACGCTCATAGCGTAGTCAAGCATCGAATGCTTCATTTCTTCTTCCAAGAGAACAGGCGAAACAATTCCGTCCGCGTCAACCTGCGAAACAACTTCTGTTTCTACCTCTTCAATTTTGTCTTCTTCGTTTTCGCTCATTTATATAAACTCCTTACTTTTTTATTTCTTTTTTAATTCACCAATTCGGAATAAAAATACCTAACCCACTCGCGATAAACATCTTGCGCCGAAAGGCACGTATCAATCAAATATTCCCGCGCTCTGTCAAACTCCGCAAGCCCGCGATAATAATACCTTTTGTATTGGTCTTCAATAATAAACGGCACAATATTATGCTTCAAACACTCGCGAAACATCACCAATCGCCCAACTCGCCCGTTCCCGTCCTGAAACGGGTGAATTTTTTCAAATCGCCAGTGGTATTCCACAATATTTTCTATAGTTTTTTCTTTCAAATTCAAATACCATTCGTTCAATTTGCACATTTCTTCTTCAACATTTTGCGGCAAAGTTGTTTCAATTCCGCCGACTTCGTTCGGTATTTTTTTCCAATCTCCCAACGCAAACCATTCCGAATTCGCCTGCGCAGTTGCATTTTTCAAAATCCTGTGAAACTCCTTAATAATCTCATTCGATAAGTCTTCGTCAATACTTTCCAACATATAATCAAACGCCACAAAATGGTTAGCCGTTTCAATAATATCATCAATCGGAAGCGCGCCATCGCCCTGAAATCCAACGGTTTTCGTCTCAAAAATATATCGCGTTTCCTCTTCCGAAATCTTGCTTCCCTCAATTCTGTTTGAATTGTAGCACAAATTAACCTGCGTTTTGTGGTACAAGCCGCCCGGCATTTTCGCCTGCTTTTCGGCGAGGATTTTGGAGAGGATGGCGGTCATTTTATTTTGTCTCCTTCTTTCATAAATCTGGTGAAAATTTTTTAGTTACACTAATTATAAAACTTTGCAATTCTGTAAAATATGCTTGTCCATCAGGTGTATTAACAAAACTACCCCAGCAAATTTCAAGCGCTTCTCTTTTGTTTGTTCCAACAGATAATTCATTCATTTTCTCAAATAAACAATGACAATTGCTATCGTTTATATGATACCTCAAACTTGTATTAGGATTTAATTTTTCGTATTCATCTGTTAAGAATCTCTCAGGCGGAAAATCAGAATAAAGAAAGTGTAAACATTCGTCTTCTGAAAACCGTGAATCACTTCTCATATCCCCATCTAAAACACAGGCATATCCAGTTTTCACCTTTTTAAATTTGTATGTATTTTTGTGAGATTGAAAACAATTATAAGTTTTATCGGCACTTCCAACAATTATCACATTGACAAGTTCTGAAAAATTCGGGTTTCCCACATCTTGAATTTTTGACACCGCTTTTTCTATAATAAATTTAGCGGTATCGTCTTCACAAAACAAATCTACTAATGGGTATGATTCAGAGTCCATCCTAGACAAAGCAGAGTTTATACTAATGTTTGAAATTGTTTTAAATTCGCCATTATACGATTTATCTATAAACACTCTCGCCTTATCTGGAACAGATGAAAGGATAGACGGGGAATGAGTTGTAATAACAAACTGTTTATTATCCTCTTTCGCTATGTGATATATTACTTGCATCAGCCTTCTTTGCACTTTTGGATGAAGTCCAATCTCTATTTCGTCGATTAAAATCAAAGAATTTCTATCGGCTTCGACCAAATCTATTATTATATTAGACAAAACTTCTTCCCCGCTTGCCGCATTATAACTCGAATATTCATTTGAATTAGTGTATTTATACACATCTTTATCAACATAACTCACTACTCTATTAAGCGTAAATTTTTCTTCTAAAACATAAGACATATATTTCTGCATTCTAACTGCATTATTATCAGATATATTAGACAATTGAGCATTTTTGGCTCGCCAATACACCGCATTACCAAAATTCCTTGCTGGCAAAATCCTATCCATATCAACAAAAACAACCTGCCTATCCTTAAATTGGGTTTCTTTTTTACCTATCCCATTCCATTTCTTAGTTGTGTGCTTTCTTTGCCCTCTTTTTCTATCAGGTTGCTTATCACCTAATTTGTAAGTAATATAATAAGTCCAGTCCTCTTGTTGTTTATCGTGCCTTGTAAATAACATTAAATCACTCCAAGTATGCCTTCTATATTTTCCGTTTTTCACATCTTGCTTCTTAAATTCTATATGACTACAAGCCAAAGCCATTAAAATAGTCGATTTTCCCGAACGATTAGTTCCTGATACAACAGAAATAGGGTGGTGAAATTCAATTTTCAAATCTGTTATATGTCTAAATGACATAAATTCTATTGACTTTACAAATTTAGGAAAATTACTAGCAATTGACAAATCGAGACTATCAATAAAATACTTATCTGAATTGGGATTTATATCGCTCATATCATTACCCCCTTTCCTCCTTTTATCATTTCACCAAAAATTGCGCCATAAGTCGGAACAAGTGCTGCATCACCAAGCCCCCACTCAATACCTTTTCTTGCAATGCGCATTTCATCATCGGTCAATTTTCTGCCCAATCTTTCCATCGACTCTGCTTGCACATCTTCTTCGGTAATCTGAAAAATGATATTATCCTTTCTCATTACTTTTCCTTTTTTTCAATTCGCTAAACAACCGTCAACTGCCTAAGAGTTTCTTTTTCTCGTAATTCTATGCTTGAAACTCATAACCGCCAAGTTTATTTCAAATGTTATTTCATCTTCCGCCACGCTCAGCGAATCACCTAAAATATCGGAAATGATTTCACCGCTTCTTTTAGCAAGTGGCTCTTTTTCCTCTTTTGTTGTTGTCTTCGTTAATTCACCGACAGTCCGTGTCAATTCGCGAATTTTTGCGAACGTTTCAATTATCGCCAAGGTTGTTTGTGTCGCTTTTTCACTTTTTAGAATTGTTGCAAGCATATACAACCCTTTTTCGGTAAATGCTTTAACTGGGGCTGACGAATGCTTCAGCGCTTCGAACCGGTCGAAATTTTCGACCAGTTCGCTTTTTTCGGCATCATTTGCAATGATCATGTATCCGTTAGGGAACTTATCGGGATTGTTTTTTACGGCTTCGTTAATCCGCTTAGTTTCGACACCATACAAAATAGCGACATCGCTATCCACCAAAACTTTTGTTCCTTGGATTTCTACAATTTTTGCATCCACGTCAATTAATGCGCTCATTTTTCTGTTCCCTTGTAAGTTAATTTAAGTTTTTCCAATTCCAAATCATCTGTCGCATCTAACAAAAGCGGAGTGATTGTCGAATATCCTGCGAAATTTGCCGCTATGTCGTAGGTTTCGTGGCAATTCTCTCTTTCCGCCATTCCGTCCTCGTTGGCGCGGAGGCGGATTTTTCCACCCACTTCGCCGTCTTCGAGAATGTATGTGTCCTTGTAGTACGCCAGACTTTGACGAACGATTTTCATTCCCTTAACCTCATTTACGGGAGTATCGGGAAAATTTACGTTGTAAATTGTTTTACCGGCTTTGTCCAAAAAGCCCGCTTCACGCAGTTTTTCAAAAACTTCGAGAGAAAGATTTCCGTATTGCGCCATATTTTCTTTTTGACCCGAATGAAGCGAAAATGCAACCGCGGGGACACGCCAAAAGCCCGCTTCACGCGCCACCGCGCAAGTCCCCGAATAAAAATTGGCTATTCCGATATTTTCACCCGCATTTATCCCCGAAATTACAAAATCGGGCTTTTGCGGCATAAGGTGCGCAAATGCCACTTTAACGCAATCCGACGGCGAACCATCTACAGAAAAGCACGGCACGTCGTCGGCGCGCTCAATTTTTCTGTAATTAAGAGGAGAGCCGAAAGTAAACGAGTGGCTTTTTCCGCTCTGTTCGGTTTCGGGAGCAACGACAAGCACATCGTATTTCTCCTTAAAAGCACAGATTAACGCCTCAATTCCCGATGCAAAATATCCATCGTCGTTAGAAATAAGCATTGTCGGTTTTTTCAAATTCGTCCTCCGTTTTTGGGCGTATGCAATACGCCCCTACAATTTTCCAAATTAAACTTACTTTACGCGTCAATGTCCGCTTTGTCGGCGTTTTCTTCGATAAATCTTTTTCTCGGCTCTACTTCTTCGCCCATAAGCGTCATAAATATTCTGTCCGCTTCAATAGCGTCTTCAATAAACACTTTTTTCAGATAACGCGTTTTTTGATGCATTGTAGTTGCCGAAAGCTCTTCGGGGTTCATTTCTCCGAGACCTTTGAAACGCGAAACTTTTACGCTTTTACTCTCTTTGAGATTATTCTCTTCAATAACTTTTTCTTTTTCTTCTTCCGAATGAACATACTTATCGATTTTCCCTGCTTTAATTCTGAAAAGCGGCGGACAAGCAATATAAACGTGCCCTTCTTCGATAAGTTTAGGCAGTTTTCTGTAAAAGAAAGTCAAAAGCAACGTGCGAATGTGCGCCCCGTCAACGTCGGCGTCGGTCATAATTATGATTTTGTTGTAGCGAAGCGTGTTCATATCGAAAGTATCGCCAATTCCGCACTTAAAAACGCGGAAAATCATATCCTCGATTTCTTTGTTCATCAAAACTTTGTCAATTCGCGCCTTTTCCACGTTGATAATTTTACCGCGCAAGCAGAAAATCGCCTGAGTTTTGGGGTTTCGTCCGCGCTTTGCAGTTCCGCCCGCCGAATTACCCTCAACCAAGAACACTTCGCGCTCTGCAAAAATTTTGCTGGTGCAATCCGTAAGCTTTTCCGATTTTCCGCGACCTTCCCTTACCACTTTTCTAACGTTTTCCTGCGCGTTTCGAGCCGCTTCTCTGGCAATCGCCGCATTTACTATTTTATTGCAAATTTCTTCCGCGATTTTCGGATTTTCCTGAAGATACGCGCCCAAACTTTCCTGCACGTTTTTATTCACGATTGCAGAAACGCCCGAATTTCCCAATTTTTGCTTTGTCTGCCCCTCGAACTGAGGCTCGCTGAGCTTCACGCTGACAACCGCCGTAAGACCTTCCCACAAGTCCGCGCGCTCAATTTTGATTTTATCTTCTTTTTTCGCCTTTTCGTCTTTTTCTTTGCCTTTTTTCGCCTTGCCGTCTTTCTGCTTTCCTTTGAGCGCTTTAATATTTTCGCGGTTTTCGTCGATATATTTCTCTATCGTCGCCCAAACGCCGTTTCTGAAGCCCAAAAGGTGCGTTCCGCCGTCGCGGGTGTTTATGTTGTTGGCAAAAGAAAACACTCTTTCGTCGTAGCCGTCGTTATACTGGAAAGCGACATCGAGCTCCATACCGGGTTCCACGTGATTAAAATGCACGGGATCGGGAAGCAAAAGCTGTTTTTTCGTGTCCTCGTCAAAAGCAATCTCGCCTGTTTCGGCATTTACGTGCGCGCCGTTGAGGTATTTTACGTAGTCGATAATTCCGTTGGGAAAGCAAAACTCGTGCCTTGTCGGCTCTCCTGCAATCCTTCCCGTCCAAAGCGGGTTTTCTTTGCCGTCTTCCAATTTTTCACGCACGCCTTCGGGAGTATTTTCACGCTCGTCGGTAATCAGAATTTTTATTCCTTTATTAAGGAACGCTTTTTCGCGAAGAGAAGTCGTCAAAATCTTGAAACTGTATTTTGTTTCTTCAAAAATTTGCGGGTCGGGATAAAAGCTTATGGTCGTTCCGCGCTCGGTGGTCTCCCCTATCACTTTAAGGTCGTCTTTTTTGTCGCCACGCTCAAATTCCATTTCATAAATTCTGCCGTCGCGTTTTATTTCGGCGCGCATATAATACGAAAGCGCGTTAACGCAACTCGACCCCACCCCGTGAAGTCCGCCCGAAACCTTATAGTTGGAATTATCGAATTTTCCGCCTGCGTGAAGCGTGCAAAGCACCAATTCCAAAGCGGTCATATTTTCTTCTTTGTTCCAGCCAACGGGAATTCCGCGCCCGTTATCCTTTACGGTTATTCCGTTATTCGCGTGAATTACAACCTCTACCCTGTCGCAATATCCCGCCAACGCTTCGTCAATGGCGTTATCTACAATTTCGTAAACCAAGTGATGAAGTCCTGCCGACCCTGTTGAGCCGATATACATTGCGGGGCGTTTTCTGACCGCCTCAAGCCCTTTTAGTGATTTAATATCATCCGCGTCATAATCCGAATTAATTTTCTTTGCGTCATCAGACATTTCTTTTCCCTTTCACGCTCTCCAAAAAGCACATATATTATATTGATTTCTATAAATAAAATACTATATGCCGATAATCAAATGCGATTTCGGCGCAATATTTAGTATATTTATGGGAAGATTTTTTTTGACAAATCTTTTGTCTCTCATTTTTTTTGTATCTGAAATTTTCTCTTCTTGTTTTTATGTTTTGTTAGGCAAATATTTGCGCAATTTTTCAAAAACTATGTCGTAATCAAGCGGCTTGGCAACGTGGTCGTTCATACCCGACTTCAAACATCTTTCTATATCTTCTCTGAACACATTGGCAGTCATAGCGATTATAGGCACTGTTTTTGCCTGCGGAATGTCGCTCATTGCTCTTATGCGCTTGGTTGCCTCGTATCCGTCCATTTCGGGCATTTGCACATCCATAAGAATTAAATCGTACTTTTCGGGAGCGGCGGTAAATTTTTCTATCGCTTTTATACCGTTTTCTGCGCATTCCACTTCAATTTGGTCTTCCTCGAAAAGAGCCATAAATATTTCGCAATTAAGCAACACATCCTCTACCAGCAAAACACGATAGCCGCTGAAATAACCGACTGATTTGGCGAATTCTACCTCCGTTATCGGTTGAGACTGCTCCGTTCCCAAAAATTCGTCCAAAACACCAATCAATGCAGACGGGAACAACGGTTTTTGCAAAAATCTGTCTAAGGTCATTGGAGTGCCCCACTCTATTTCGCTTAATTGGGTTGATGAAATCAAAATTACAACCGATTTGTCTGACTCCGCAAAGCCTCCATCTTTTAACTTATCGCTTAGCGCTATTCCATCTATGTCGGGCATTTTCCAATCAATAATATAAATATCGTAAGCTCCGTTTTTATTGACAATGTCAAGAGCTTCTGCGCCGCACAAGGCTGTATCGCACGAAATACCGAAACCCGACAATATTTCTTTAACATACTCCACGGCGTCGGGGTCGTCGTCCACTGCCAATATTTTTATGTTGCTTTTAACGCCGCCGTAAAAAGTTTTGCGCGCACCCTCTCCCCGCTTCATAACAAGAGTAAAGCTGAAAGTCGCACCACTGCCGAGTTCGGATTCCACGTTGACTTTTCCGCCCATCATTTCCACAAAGCTCTTTACAAGCACCAAGCCAAGCCCCGTTCCGCCAAATCTGCGAGAAGTGCTTACTTCCGCTTGCTGAAAGGAGGTAAATAATTTTGACAACTGCTCCTTGCTCATACCAATTCCGCTGTCCTTAACCTTAAATAGTATTGTACAATTGTCATTTTCTTCGCCTAAAAGAGAAACTTCAAGATGAATTTTTCCGCCTTCGGGAGTAAACTTTGTCGCGTTAGAGAGTAAATTTGTAATAACTTGCGCAAGTCGGTGGTCGTCTCCAATAAGATTTGTAGGAATATTACAGTCGATTTTTACCGACAAATCCTGCTGTTTTTGTCCCGTGGAAAAAGTTATCATATTAACCACACGTTGCAACATTTTCTCAAAATCAAAATTCTCCTCGTGAAGTTCCATTTTGTTTGCCGCAATTTTCGCCATATCCAAAACATCGTTAATTAAGCCTAACAAGTGCTTGGAAGCGTCCTCTATTTTTGAGAAACAATAGTCTTTTCGCTCAATAGCATTGGCATTTTTCCCGATAGAAGACATACCTATAATAGCATTCATAGGCGTACGGATTTCGTGGCTCATATTCGCCAAAAATGCGCTTTGACGCTTTTTTTCCTCGTCGGAATTTCTTCTTGCCATATCTATTTTAAGCAAACCGACAATTAAAACCAGCGCAAAAATAACACTTATAATTCCGAGAAACAACATATTTTCCGTCATACGTTCGTAATACATATTTTTTGGAGCGGCAAAACCCAAATATTTGCCGTTTGGAAGTTGCCTAAGGAACACTATGTACTGTCCGCCCGTAATATAATGATACATTACACGCCCCGAAATATCTACTCCGGCAAGTAAATCATCTGCAAAAACCGAGACGGGGATTTTAGGATTTCTGATATTTAAGCCTATAAAGTAAGGATTAGGGTGAACAAGCACATCTAAATCTTCCGATAAAACCATTCCGATACATCCCTGCACATTCGCTGAACCTGACATATATTCCCATAATTCTTCTTCGGAAATCCCTATTTTTTCCGTCGCTATTGATATGTGCTCTTGCCATAGATAAAACATACTTTCCATATTCCGAACCAGATTGCTTCGGATGGTGTTGCCAATAAAAATATAACTTGAAATAAACATAGCCAAAAAAGCCAACACCGTAAAAGTCGCCTGCATAAGCAACGGACGTTCTCGTGAATACGAGTCTAAAAAATTTGAAATTCTATTAAAAATAAACACTTGTCCCTCTTTGGTAAATTATCGCACCGACACAATAATTTTCATTTTTACTGTCGGTAATATACTATATTTCTCAGTATAGATTTTAAAGAAAATCACCAAAATTCATTTTTTTTCTGAAATTACCCTTTTTGCACCGTGATAAATATTATTTTACTGCCGCAAAGTTTAATTTTGTCGGAGTGTGGCGCAGCCTGGTAGCGCACTTGCATGGGGTGCAAGGGGTCGGTGGTTCAAATCCTCTCACTCCGACCATTAAAACTTTTATTCTTGTTTCTTTAGAAAATCTCAAAACAAAAATCTTACTATTTTTATTGTTTTTACTGTATATATTTTGAACTGAAGGTCTAAAAATATGCATTTTTATAAAATTCAAGGTCTGAAAATATGCGTTTTTACAAAATCCAAGGTCTGAAAATATGCATTTCCGTTTTAGCATATAGTATATTATGGCTGACAAAGCGGATTTTACGGAGGTTTGTATGAAAAGAAAAATAATCGACGATTACTTAAGATGGAAAATTCACAAAAAAAACGAATGCCTGCTTGTTCGCGGAGCGAGACAGATAGGAAAAACACATTCTATTGAAACTTTCGGCAGAGAATATTACAAAAGTTTCATAACGATAAACTTTTTTGAGACCCCCGAATTAAAGCAAGTCTTTGAGGGCGAATTGTCGAGCAATGAAATTCTAAGTAAAATTTCACTTAATTTCCCGAACTTCAAATTCATCGAGAACGAAACGCTTTTGTTTCTCGATGAAATTCAAGAATGCCCGCAAGCAAGAACAGCGCTTAAATTTTTGGCGCAGGACGAGCGTTTTGATTGCATTGCTTCGGGCTCGATGCTCGGAATTTCATATAAGGAAATTTCGTCGGTTCCTGTCGGATACGAGCGGCAAATGGAAATGTTTTCGTTTGATTTTGAGGAATTTCTATGGGCAAAAGGAATATCAAATGAGGTTATAGCAGGTATAAAAAAATACTATACCGATAAAAAACAAATTCCTGCGGATATGAACGACACAATGATAAAATATTTGCGGGAATATTGCGTTGTCGGCGGAATGCCCGAAGTTGTAAAATGCTTTATTGAAACGGGAAACTTTGCTCAAGTCCACGCCGTTCAACAAAAAATATTGGACAGCTATTTGGACGACATAGCAAAATACGCCTCTGCAAGTGAGCGTCCGAAAGCACGAAATTGTTATTTATCAATTCCAAAACAGTTGGCAAAAGAAAATAAGAAATTCCAGTTTTCGGTTGTAGAAAAAAAGGGAACTTCGAGAAAATACGAAAACACACTCGAATGGCTTCGAGACGCGGGGCTTATTAAATTCTGCACAAACGTATCGCTTCCGAAATTCCCTATAAACGCCTACGTCAGAGACGATTGGTATAAAATTTACTGCACGGACATAGGAATTTTAACTGCAATGTACGGCTTTGAAATGAAAAAAGCAGTTATAGAAAACACTCTTGCAGGACCCGTTAAAGGCGGTATTTACGAAAATCTTGTCGCAGATATGCTCTCAAAAAAGAAATTGGGACTTCATTATTACAAACCCGAAAATAACAGTCAAGAAATAGAGTTTTTACTGGTAAAAGAGAGCGACATAATTCCCGTGGAAGTAAAATCGGGGAATAATGCAACTGTTTCACTTAACGAATTTATAGAAAAATTTCAGCCCCCGTATGCCATAAAACTGATTTCGGGAAACATAGGAATTGCAGACAAGAAAATTTCCTACCCGCTATATATGACAATGTTTTTTGAGGAAAGGGTGGCATAGTTGTTGCCCATAACGTATTTTCTTCTCAAAACAACGGAGAAAATACACAAATGATAAACCGTAAAGAAATTAAAAAGCCAAAATTGGCGGTCATAAAAATCGGAAGCAAAATTCTTGCGCCACAAGACGGAAGCGGGCATATTGCACGCATTTCTGCAATCGTTAAAGCCGTGTCCGATTTGATTTCGGACGGAATTGACGTTATTTTAGTGAGTTCGGGAGCGGTGGCAAACGGACGTGCAGTGTTGAGACTAAAAGAAAAGCCCAAAAGCATTTCACTGAAGCAGGCGTGCGCGGGAGTGGGGCAAATCGAACTTATGAATTTATATCGCGCACAATTTGATAAATATTCTATGCCAATCGGACAAATTTTGCTTTCTTGGAGCGATTTTCGAGACAAAAAACGCTACCTTAACCTGCGAAACACGCTTTTTGCGATGCTTGAAAACGGCATTGTTCCAATAATTAACGAAAACGATTCGGTAAGCGTGGACGAAATAAAAATCGGCGACAATGACACTTTGGCGGCGCAAATTGCACTTCTTGCAGACGCCGATTTGTTTGTTGCTTTAAGCGACATAAACGGACTTTACACCGACAATCCCAAGAAAAATCCCGAAGCAAAACATATTCCCGTAATAGAAAAATTCGACGACGTTCTGCGTAAAGGCGCGAGTTCCGAGGGAACAGACGTGGGAACAGGCGGAATGGCGACAAAACTGCGCGCCGCAGAAATGGTGTGCAAAGCGGGAATTTTTGCAATTGTCGGCGACGGCTATAACAATGACCCTATAAGTGTAATAAACGAGCAAAAATTCGGGACGCTTTTTTATCCGCAGGGCGAAAAAATGAACTCGCGCGACCGATTTATTGCCTTTGCCGATGAAACCGAAGGAAAAATCTCGGTTGACGACGGAGCAAAGCGCGCACTTATCGCAGGAAAAAGTTTGCTTGCCGCAGGAATTTTGGCTGTAAGCGGAGAATTTGACGAAGGCGACGCGGTCGAAATCGAGAATGACGGTCGCGTATTTGCAAAGGGAATTGCAAGCTACTCAAGCGACGAAATTGAGAAAATCAAAGGAAAAAAGTCGGCTGAAATAGAAACACTTTGGGAATTTTATCACTGTGATTTTGTTATTCACAGCAACAATATGGTAATTTTACAGTAAAAAAGGAGGTAAATATGCGCATAAATACACAAGTGAAACAGGGCGATTTATTAGTCGCTTCCCCGGAAATGGATGACACATATTTTAAGAACACTATAATTTTAATTGCAGGAATAGACGAGCAAGCTGCCGCAGGTTTTATCTTAAATCGTCCGACAACAATGCCTGCAAGCGAACTTTTTGACGGTTTGGACGAATATTACAACAACTTGCGACGACGAATGTTTGTCGGCGGTCCGGTCGATGACAACACACTTCATCTTATCGCGCTCGGACACGAAGGCGGCAAAGAAATAGTCCCCGGGCTCAGAATGGGCGGACGTTGGGAAAGCGTAGAAGAAATGCTGTCCAGCGACGAATACGAAAACCGTATTTTTCTTGGATATTGCGGTTGGGGCGCAGAGCAACTCAGAAACGAAATCAGGAGCGGTTCGTGGCTTATTTTTCGGAGCAATTCTATGACAGACGTATTCAACGAAATAGATAACGGAAATATGCCGACAAGCCTCAGCGCCATAGCGATTTTAAATGAGTTTGCGTAAATTCAAGATTTTTTCGCAAGTTTATTTTGGCAAATAATATTTTCGTGGCGATTATTTATGTAAATTCGGAGAAAAAATGACAAAATCGGCAAATTGCTTTTTCTATATTTCGCTAATTTCGGCGCTATTACTGCTTTTTTCCTGCTCAACCGACGACACGAGCAGTTTGGGACGTTCCATCATAGAAAACAGGTCTCAAGACAGTCTACGAGCAGGAGAATTCAGAACGGATATGCTCAAAAGGGGTCGTTTCGGAAGTGTGGTGGACGCGTTTTCGGGAACGCATACTTACGACGACCATTTACGCAACAGAGGATTTTCGCCGTCAATGTGGGCAATCGGAAATTGGCAAAAAGATACGACGATACTCAGGCTCAGACATTTCAGCAACGTAGATTCTCTGAGAATAAGCCATTATTTGCAAAGGCTCGCAAGGGACACCAATATTGTAGAGCGTTCTATTCAGGCAGAACTTGTTTGGACAAATCTTACAGGACTTAATTCTTTCGATGACGCGAATGTCGAAATAGGCGTGATTTTCCCCGGAATTACCGGCGATACCACATCGCTGTTTTTCCCTGTTAACAATGTTCTCTCAAGACCGAAAAACACAAACGGGATTATTTCGTTAGACATTGATTCATACCTGCTTTACGAACGCGACTCAGTGCCGGCGACAGGAAAAATTGCCAGAGATTCGGCTTATATCACTCGTTTTAATGCAACTTTCACCGATTTTGTCGATACCATCAGAATTGATTCTGTTTACAGAAGAATTAACGGAATCTGGGAATATCAACGAAACGACCCCGAAAACAATACAGATACAACAAAACGCGCCGACCGCGACAGACGTATATACTTCACAAGCGACACCCTTGTCGGTTGGCGACATTTTGTCCCCGCAACGCTTTTTAACAGTGTTGATACAAGCGAGGCAAACGTTATTCGTCTTTCTCACGGCGATAGCTTACGAGTAATAATAAGAAGAGAATCCGATACTACTACCGAAGCAGGCGCCGTTTTTAACAATGTCAGAACTTGGGCGCAAAGCGGCGATACGCTGGTGTTTCAAAGAATTACCGACAGATTAATTTTTGAGTGGGCGGATACGGTTGTTTTTCGCAGTGCTTCGGGAGTACGTCCGACAGAATTAACCGAGGCTACTATGGAGACCGAACTAATCAGGTTTACTACGCGTTTTATGACTGCGATAGACAACGAACAACCGATAGGCAACAGAAAACCGATAGCGGACACGCTTGTACAAACAGGTAAAAAATACATAATCGGAGTTCACGAAACAAGAGTTTCTCGAAGCACCGACAGTACCAATTTCGGCGGTATGGATTTGTGGTATATGGTAAGAAACAGATTGCTCAGAGACACGCTTGATATGTACGTGCGAATAAACGAACGCAGTCGCGAGAGTGTTTTACATATTTCAAATCCGTTCCTAAGGGTTTCTTATATAACAGAAGGAGCAAGAGACAGCGCACGAACATTTGTAAACATTCCTTTCACCGAAATAAGCGTAATACCGAGAAGCGCAGATACTCTGCAAATCAGCACCCCCAAGCGCGACAGTATTCCTATTATCTCAGCCGCAATGCAGAGATTTGCGAAAATTGACTTGGATTTCAGTAAATTTTTCGACACAATAACCGACCAACGGTTTTTACACATCGGACTTGCGGATTTGCATTTACCCATAGACAGAGCAGGAACAGATTTCCCTGTTCAATACGGCGATTCCATTCCGATAAACGCGATAATTACCGAAGAGGAACTCACACCCGAGAAGATTTTTGCACTCTCGTCGAACGATAAACGACTGAGAAGAGTAAGCGTTGGGCGCGTTCATCGTGATTCTAATATGCTTAATATCCCAATTATTGAGACAATCAGTGATTTTGTGCGATACCACGAGATTTACAATAAACCTGCGCCGCAAAACGCATTCCTGTATTTGTGGCTTGACGGGCACAGAATGGGAAGAGTATTATTTGATAAAAGCAGACCCGTAAATTTCACTTATATTTTGCAAACAAGAAGGGATGGTGAATAATGAAAAAGATTATTGCAATATTATTGTTTTTGGTATCGGTTTCGTTTGCGCAATCGCTTTTGAGCCTTCGTTATCCTACGGGAACACAATTCCCGCTGACAACAACCGCCGCGCGAATGGGCGGAACAGGGGCGGGTCTCAGCGAGCCGTATATGATTTCTTCGCTCAACCCTGCAAACCTCGGCACAATAAGACAATCGGTATATAGTTTATCAATAAATTCCGACCGAAGACGTATTTTTGAGGGCGACGAGTCTGTATTACTAAGTTCGTTTTCGCCGTCGTTTATAGGTTTTGCGTTTCCTATGGGAAATGCGGGAACTTTTGCGGCAAGCTTCAAACAAAGCGGCGCAAATCGCTTTTCTTTTCAGGGCGATACGTTGACGTGGAGAAACGAGACAAATTCAAACGATACGATTCTGATGTTTCAGAAATTCGACAACCATATTGCGCTTTCCAACTGGGAATTGGGCTGGGGAAGGGAATTCTTCAGACGGGTTTCCGTGGGGCTCTCATATCAATTCGGGCAGTACAAAAACCATTTTGTGCGAAGCGATGTTATGCTCAGAACAGGCGTACAATCGGGACTTGACTCAATATATTACAATCAGGCAAGCTCGTCTGTCAGCGGTGGATTTTTGCTTCGTATAAGACAATTAGGCTTCGGCGTAAGCGCTGTATATCCTTTTATAGGCGACCTTCGCTCGCAAGAAAGCGTGAGAAGATTAGAGCAAAACCAACACGGCGAATTCAATGTGCTTGCTAATCCCATAAAATTAGACACAACATACCGACTTCAACTTCCGCCGTCGGGAATTATCGGAACATCTTGGACGTTTAACCAGAGATTGAAAACGGCATTAGATTTTTCGTTGGCTTTGTGGGATGCCTATTATTGGACAGACGCGCCAAACCTCATATTTGATGACGGCGAACTTCAAAACGCATTTGGTGTAAGTGCGGGGGTAGAATTTATTCCGCAACCAAATTTGCTTTCGGCGCGCTATTTTCAGAAGGTGCATTACAGCGGAGGACTTGCTTTCCGCCAACTTCCGATTGACGGCGACTGGGAAGGTTCGGTGTCCGTGGGCTTAGGACTGCCGCTCGGTGGTATGGGTATGCTTGATGTATCCGTCGAAACGGGAACACGCAGAAGCAGAACGGAGAGCGACATTAAAGAAAACTTCGTTCGCTTGAACTTCGGAATGAGCGGCGGACGTGCTTGGAGACCAAGCGGAACTCAATTTTAATAAACCTTAAAAAGCGTAGGTTAAATATGAGAAAATATCTTTTAGTTTTTCTGATTTCATCAACACTTGCCATATTAACGCCGTTTGCATTTTGGCTTTTGGCGCGTATTAAAGATATGGGGAGTTTTATCGACTACCTTACTAAAACGGGTTTCAGCGATTATCTTGTTATGTCGGGCGCTTCGTTTTTTGTAATAGGAATGATAATCTCGCTTGCCGCAACCTCGCGCTGGCACTACTACCGCCATCTGAGAAGCAAATTCAAGGGCGAAATTCAAGACGATACCGAATTTGAGGCAAAAGAAAAAAAGCGAAAAGTGCAGATGTGGTACGGAATTATGATAACTATTTCTGGCATAATAGTTTTTGCATTAAGCGGATATTTGGCGCTGAGAACAGTTATTTAATCGGAAAATTTCACAAAATTTATGAATTTAGGGCGATTTTTACATTTTCGCATTGACAAATCATTTATATTTGCAGTAGATATGTAATATAGAGGAGGAAAGTTATGCATTCCAATGTCAAAAAAAACAACGGCGGTTTCACACTCGTCGAATTGATGATAGTAATAACAATAATTATGATTTTATCGACGACAGTAACCCTCAGCATAAGCAACTTCGTCCTCGAAAGAAGAGGCGAAGTCCAAGTCGTCGCGTTTTACAACCAACTGAAAACAATGAGAACATTCGCTCAAAGAGACGATGCAATGTATGTTCTCAGATTTACTAATAATGCCGCCGCAGCAGGCACTCCGATGCCTTTCACTATTACCAGACACAGACCGTCGCCGACAGTACCGCCAATACCAGAGGCGGTAGATGGAGTAGCTGTGCCGAATTTATTCTCAGACCAAGCAGTTGTGTCAGGCGCATTAAGAGCAAGTGCACTTACCACTGCAACACTTACCACCCCGAACGGAAACATTGTTGCTGTCACTGCTTGGGCGGAAGGTATAGTTTTTCAAAATGACGAAATCGGAACAATAGGTCAAGGGGCGGTCTTTCTGAGAAACCCTAATATAAATGACATAAATTATGTAATAGTTCGTCCCGCGCGGATAAACGAAATTCAATTATGGCGACAAAGAGGCGGTGGCGCTTGGACACAATTGTAAAACCAACGAAAGGACGTATTATGAAAAATAACAGCGGTGCCACGCTTGTGGAACTTATGGTATATATGGTTGTCGGGCTTATTGTAATAACCGCGGCATTTCAATCAATCGCCCGCGGAACAAGAGGCTATCAGCACGGAAGACAAGTTTCGAGAGTGCAAGGCGATGCCCGTACAGGCGTTGCGGTAATAGCAAGAGACATCGCCACAATGGGTTTTAAGACGCATTTTATAACTGTCAACAACGCTCCACCAGTTGCAACAATAAGTGATTTCGGTTATACAGATGTAAATGAAATAGTAGGTGCTGCCAGAATTGTACCGTTAACAGCAGCGGATAGCCAAAGCCAAGCAGCGTTTTTCTTTCACCCAAACCAAAGATTAACACTGCCAATCCCTGACACTCTTCCGCTAATTCCTCCTATGGCTGCAAGTCCCAACAATGTGGGTGATATGCTTGAATTTTTCAGAATAAGAGTAGATAATACAGGAGAACTACAAACAAGAGAACGAGTTATTTATTTTCTTGACGAAACGAGCAACGAAATTGTTCGTGCGTTATTTACTTGGACGCCAACAACACCTTTAGTTGGCATACTCCCTGGCAATTGGATTCGCACAGACGAAACAGTTATCGTATCAAACGCGGTAGCTCTTAAATTTCGCTTAGGCAGAAGAGGCATTTTTGACCAAACAAGTCCTGCTTGGAATGCCGCACAGGATAATTGGATATCCTCTAATCCTCCTATTCCACCTACAACTCGACGAGACCAAGTCCGCCACGTTGAAGTGTCAATTCTTGTAAGAGCAGAAACATCAAGCAACGCGCCGCACGGAGTAGGTCAATATATGGCGGGAGATACTCCCATATTGGTTAATAATACGACTGACGCGGCAGGCGAATTCAGAAATCATATTCATCGTTTGTATCGACAAACTGTAGAAGTCCCGAGCAACGCAAGACCGTCATTAGCTAATACTGAAAGACCGCCGAGAGCGCTTTAATCTTCTATCTTACTCGACCTCTTCATTGCGCAGAATTCGCCGCACATTGAGCAGGCGTCGCTACTTTCTCCGCTGAGTTTCATCGACTCGCGATAACGGCGCGCCTTTTCGGGGTCAACGCTTAATTCATAAACCTTTTCCCAATCAAGCGATTTTTTTGCTTTTGAAATAGCGTTGTCTCTTGCAACGGCTTCGGGGCGACCTTTTGCCAAATCGGCGGCGTGCCCTGCGATTACAGAAGCAATTACTCCCTCTTTTACGTCTTCAAGCGACGGCAAACGCAAATGTTCGGCAGGTGTGAGATAGCACAAGAAATCCACGCCCGCAAGCCCTGCAAGCGCGCCGCCAATCGCTCCTGCGATGTGGTCATAGCCGAGCGAAATGTCGGTGACAAGAGGTCCTAAAACATAAAAAGGCGCGTTTCTGCAAAGTCGTTTTTGGATTTGAATATTGGTAATCACTTGATTTAACGGAACGTGTCCCGGTCCCTCGACAAAAACGCCTACGCCTTTTTCGCGCGCTCTGTCCACAAGTTCGCCCAAAATCGACAGTTCTTCGATTTGCACTCTGTCGGTTGCGTCGGCTGTTGCTCCAGGGCGAAATGCGTCGCCGAGCGAAATTGCAACGTCGTATTCTTTCAGTATGTCGAGCAGGCGGTCGTATTGTTCGTAAAGCGGGCTTTCTTTTTTGTTGTAGTGTATCCATTCCATAATTATTGTACCGCCGCGCGAGGTTGCACCTGCAAGACGTTTGACTTCGTGAAATCTGCTTACTGTTTGTTTATTTACGCCGCAGTGTATGGTCAAGAAATCCACGCCCTGTTTGCAGTGGTCTTCGATACACTCAAACATATCGTCGGCGGTTAAGTCCAAAACACTCTTTTTGGCGGTTGTCGCACGGAACACCATTTCGTAAAGCGGCACCGTTCCAACGGCGACAGGACATTCGTCCATAAGTTTAAGGCGGATTGCTTCCAAATCGCCCGCGGTCGATAAATCCATAATGGCGTGCGCTCCGTATTGAACGGAAACGCGCATTTTTTCGAGTTCGCTTTCAATATCCACCTGCGACGACGACGTCCCGATGTTTGAATTAACCTTGATTTTTGTCCCCTCGCCCAAAACAAGCGGTTTTATGTTTCGCAGTTTATTTTTGACGATAACAATAGTTCCGTCCGCGACTTTTTTTCGCATTGTCTCAACATCAACGCCTTCCATTTCGGCGCACATTTTTAATTCGTCGGAAATTATTCCTTGCCTTGCTTGTTCTATTCTTGTCATTCTGTCCTCTGTATCTTTTTGTGTTTTTATTAAATTCAAGGTGAAATATACTAAATTCCCAAGCTCGGTGGCGAAAGAAAAGCGTTTTGTTGCGGCATTATAACTCCTTTGCCTCGTAATCGCCTTTTCCTTGAAAAACAATAGCGACAAATTTAAGATTGCTCCTGTTTGCAAAGCGCGGGTCTTTTTTATATTTTTCTATTTGCTTTGCGGCGTCGGAAAACTTCTTGTCTTTTTCGCTTTTGGAGGCGCCTGTTTTTACGTATTTCAATTCAAAAACGTACTCAAATTTAATATCGGCGACAGAGTGGTGTTTTTGGAAATAAATGTCGGAATAACCGCCGATATTTTCGTTTTCGGAAATCGGATGATATAAACCGCTGTCAGCTACAGTTGCAAGCATCATAGATTTGATATATTTTTCATCAAAACTCGTAAGGTCTCTGTTTGAAAGGAGTTTTAAGCGGTGTTCTGTGAAGAAGTCCAAAAACGATTTGAAATCACATCTATACGCCATATCTCTGATTGTTTGAATAAGTTCTGTTTTGTTTACAGCTCCCTTTTCTATTGCCTGAGCATAAAAAATCACGTATTCCCAATAGAGTGTTTTTATCGAATAATTTGGAATTTTCAGGTATGTTTGCCCCTCTACAACTTTGTCGATTGTCAGCATTCCCAAATAAAACAACAGAGAGACAAAATATTCTTCATTTTCAAGCTGGTTTTGCGAGAAACTTGAAATGACATTGCCAAAAATTCCGCCGTCCCGTATTATCTGAAGCAATTTTTCCCGATTTCTTTCACTTCCCGCAAGGCGTTCCAAGCGCCCTGAATCTGTTTTCAAATTTGTATCGACAATTTCTTTGGGCGACCTTCCCGATATTTTAATTTGGTTAAAGAAAAACAAAACCATTTGAGAATTATACACTTTATTCTCGCCGTCTTCATCAAACAAGTAGCCGTTATAATAGGTCTCCATATCGACTTCTATTAAATTCCTGTCGATATTTGTTTCGTCTATTATCCACTCGACTTCTTCTCGCGTGAAACCAAACATTTCGTTGTATTTGGCAAACAAACTTAAATTTGCCGCAATATTAAATCCGCTTGTTAAGTCTGTTGCCATCATTGGGCTTATACCTGTGGCAAACATTCGTTTAACGACAGATTTTGTTCCTGCTTTTAACAATTCATAAAAAGCGCGAACAACGCCGCTTTCTTTTTCCGTCTCTTTTTTATACGCCTCGCCCATCGCTATAAGATTATTGGCAAAACTGTCGTATTCGTCTATTATAACAAAAAGTCCGACATTGGCAACGGTTGTCGCTCTGTAAATAAGGTCTATTGCTCCAAGTCCGAGAGTTTTTGCGTCAAGAGCGTCTAATGAAGTTTGGGAAACAGACAAAATATCTTTATATCTGTCAAAAAATAACGCCGCAACTTCCTGCACTCTATCCAAAAATGATTTTCTGAAAATCTCGTGTGTTCTTACGTCTAATCCCGAAAAGTCAAATTGAATAACCGCGTATTTTCCCTGTTCTGGCGTCGAATTCTTGCCAATGTAAAGATTTCCGAACAGGGTTTCAAATTTATCTTTTTTGTTTATATCGTAATAATTTTCCAATACGGACAAAAACAAACTTTTTCCGAACCTGCGCGGACGGACAAAGAATTGGTAGCGACCATTTTCGTTTTCCAAATATTCAATGAAACGGGTTTTATCGACGTAGGCATAGCCGTCTTCTATCAAATCAGCGAAATTAGATATACCATACGGTAATTTTTTGAAAGACATAAACCCCTCCCGCTTTAATCCTTATTATATATTATAAGGAAAATACTATTTGCCACAGGTAGAATGCGCCGATACTTTCAAAAACGTATGCCCGTTGTTTGAAAAAAAAGACAATTTCTTATCGCCTCTTCCCCAAAAAAACACCGAAGCCGAGATTTAATGAAAATTGCCTTATGGTGAACGGGTAGCGGTCTATTTCTTTTCTCGGCTTGTCGCCATAGCGACCGTCGTAGAAGAAATATTCTACAAATTGCGACTTCTGCCGGCTGTATCCCACGCCGAAATCAAGCAAAAATCTGTTGCGGGTAAAAGATATTCCAAGTGTCGGCTCAAAGAAAAAACCGCCTTCAAAATAATAATCGGTGGAAAATATTCTTTCTTTCATAGGGGCTAAAGAATTTCCGAGTTTTACGGCACCGAATATTTGCAAAAAATCGCCGTATATCGGAAATTGTCCGCGGATTTCGCCGAAAATCGGGATGTAAAACATTTCTGCGGAAAAATTATGCGCTCCCCAAGCGGAGTAAAAAGCGTGCAATTCGCTTACGCTTGTCCCGCTTCCAACGCCGAGAGATAAATACTCGTTTATATTTTTGCGAAAAACAAGAAGAACGCGTCCGCCTTTTACATTTTCGTCAAAATCGTAGAAACCGTGTTCTCTGCCGTCAAGGATTATCTTTCCTGTTAAATACGAGATTTGGGACGACAGTGAAAAGCCTTTATTTGCGGAAACGAAAGGCGCAAACAATAAAATCAATGATAAAATTATACGCGTGTGCATATTTTCCCTTTCTTTTTTTTACGACATATATAAAAGCCCACTCGGCTTTCGAGAAAACCTACTGACCGAGTGTGCTGTCGGCAAAAATGCCTTTCTGTTCAACCGTGGCTGAGCGGAGCCGAAGCCGCGGTTTGGATATTTGCCTATTCATATTGTCTTGTCTGCTTTATGCAAAGACACTTTGAGTTGAAGGCTACGCGAAACCCGTTGTTGTTCCACCTGTTCGACGGATTGTCGTTGTTGCGGATGGCAACACGGCAATTAGACGCATTGTTGTTCCAACTGCCGCCGCGTATTACGCGATTCGAGCCCATCGGCATATATCCTTGTTCGTTTACCATTGCAGGGCGTATGCAATACGCCCCTACGATTTTTCGTCTGAAACTTAAAGAATCGGCGAATTGGGCAAACGCAAACAGGGGTCTTGTGTGCGCGGAGAATTCTTCTTGCGACCACTCACCGTTCTTTAAATTCGATATATAAGTTTTACATTTTCTCACAAATCTTTTTTTACTCGTTTTATTAAGGCGAACGAAATTCGGAAATAAAACATAGCCCAAAAACGATAATCCGCATTTATTCGCGTTCAAAACTATAGGTTTTTGCGGCAGACTAAGTTCGTCGGTCAAAAAATCTCTGAATTTTTTTGCATTTTTCAAAAGTTCTGTTTTGTCGTTGCCCCACAAAACCATATCGTCCATATAACGAACATATCCTTTTATGCGCAGTGTTTGTTTTGCAAATCTGTCGGCAAATGCCAAATAAAAATTTGCGAAATATTGCGATACCAGATTGCCTATCGGAAGCCCGCGGTTTTCGCTTGCAGAATAGCCGACAATAATTTTTCTAAAAATTTCCAATAAACCACCGTCCTTAAAAAGACGTTTTAATTTATCCGATAAAATATTATGCGGAATGTTGTCAAAGTATTTTCGGCAGTCCATTTTGCAGAAATATTTGTATTTTCGGGTATAATCTTTTGCCCGCTCCAAAGCCGCGTATTGCCCTTTGCCGATACGTGTGGCAAAACTGTCTTCTATCTGAAATTTTTCAAAATACGGATGGCAAATATTCATTATGGCGTGATGCAAAACCCGCTCGGGAAAACTTGCCGCGCAGATTGTTCGCTCTTTCGGGTCGTAAACCTTAAAATAATTGTAATGTCCTATATCTAAATTTCCTAATAATATTTCTTTTTGTAATTTTTTTATATTTTCGTCAAAGTTTTTCCTGAAAGCAATAACGTCGCGCGAATGCTCTTTGCCTTTGCGCGATTTGTAAAATGCAAGGTGCAAATTATCGATGTCGGCGATTTGTTCGATTAAAAAACCTGCGCGTTTCATTAAAACAACTCCTGTTGGGTAGTTTGTAGGGGCGGGGTCTGCCCGCCCAAATTGTCGTCTGTTTGCGCTTTTGGGCGGGCAGACCCCGCCCCTACGTTGTTTATCTCGTTATTCTCGGGCAAAAGATTTTTTGCCCCTACATTATCAGCCGCGTATTTTTCAACTAAAATTTTGCCGTATTTTGTTGCGCGTTTTTCGCCTATTCCGTTTATTTTGGAAATATTTTGCTCGTTTCTTTCGGGCAGGCGAATTATTTCGGCGAGTTCGGCGTCGGTAAATACGTTGTAGGGCAAAATTCCCTCTTCTTTGGAGATTGCCATACGGGCTTCCTTAAACTGTAAAAACATTTGGTATTCCTGCTCCGACAAAATTTCCTTATAATTCGGTTTGGGTTTTCCCGAAAAACTTTGCTGAGCGGGCAAATATTTTTTTGTGGCGTCGATAATGTAGCGAACGCAAAAACTCCAATAACCGCCTTTGGCATTGTCGTAAAATTTCTGCTCTACTTCCAATATTTTATGGTTGCCTAAAAACTTATTCAAATCTTCTTGCAACGTCCCGTCGTCTGTCGCGGGAATTGTAAATACTTTAACTTGCATTTTTTCTCCTTAAAAATTTTTCCGCCCTAAAGGGCGGAGAGTGTTTCGTGCTTTTCCTTTGCCCGCTTACGCTTGTCAAATTCCCTATACACGAAACACATTTTTCTTTCTCTCTTTCTTTTTTTTAACTCAAAGTGTCTTTGCTTGTGCAGACAAAATCAATCTGAATTGAAGGCTACGCGAAACCCGATGCTGCTCCACCCGCGCGACGGATCGTCGCCGTTGCGGAAGGCAACACGGCAAAAAGACGCATTGCCGTTCCAACTGCCGCCGCGTATACCGCGACTCGAGCCCGTTTCAGGTCCCATAGGGTCAACCACGGAAGCCGAAGTCATACTGCCCCACCAATCGTTTGTCCACTCCCAAACATTGCCACTCATATCGTAAATTCCCAATTCGTTGGGTAATTTTTGTCCGACTGCTTGAGTACGACCACCATTACAACAACATACTCCAAACCAACCAACCTCGCTCAAATTGTTGCTACCGCTGTAAATAAATCCTTGGCTCAAATTACCGCCTCTTGCCGCAAATTCCCATTCCGCTTCGGTCGGTAAACGTCCGCCGACACGCTCTAAAAAACCGTCGGCGGCATTTATATCGTTCCAACTTACTTGCTCTACAGGATTATTCGCAGTAGATACAGGGGCTACATTTGTAGCAAGACCGCCTCTGAAAAAAGATGGATTTGTCCCCATTACTGCAAAATATTGTGCTTGCGTTATAGGATATTTGCCTATCCAAAAACCTTGTGTTAAGCTCACTTCACGCGATACCGAATTACCAAAATCCGTGCCGCCTTGTGTGAAAGTGCCCGCTCCGACAAATATTACTTCGATGCCGTTTATAACGCTGTCCACGCCGTCGGACAATTCCCATCTTGCCCAAATCATTGTGTTTTCGGTTATGGGGGTGTCAAAATCAAATACTTCGCCGCCTGTTTGAGAAGTGTACCAATCATCGAAAAGCCATTTACCTCGCGTGGGGTTTGTTGCGGGTCTTGTCGCCGTTGCGCCGTTCGCAACAGACTGATTATTAGTGTTTGAATTACCAACTCCGCGGTTAAGATTAAAATTTACTATGGGGTTTACTATCCATCTCGCCCAAATTGTTGTATTTTCGGCTATGGAACTGCTGAAATCAAACACATCGCCGCCCGTTTGAGAGGTGTACCAATTATCGAAAGTAAAGCCGTTTCTCGTCGGATTTGTCTCGGGGCGAACTATCGACTGTTCGGGTGCGACCATCCGATTTACAATACTCGTATTACCATCGCCGCCATTTAAGTTAAAACTCACGATAGGGTTTACTATCGGTATCCATCTCGCCCAAATCATTGTGTTTTCGGTTATAGGGGCGACAAAATCAAATACATCGCCGCCTGTTTGAGAAGTGTACCAATCATCGAAAGTAAAACCGTTTCTCGTCGGGTTTGTCTCGGGGCGAACTATCGACTGAGCAGGGGCAACCATCTGATTTACAATGCTCGGATTACCTGCACCGCCGTTAAAATTGAATATCACGGTATTCATTGGCGTCCATCTCGCCCAAATCGTAATATTCTCGGTTATGGAACTGCCGAAATCAAACACAATGCCGTCCGTTTGAGCGGTGTACCAACCATCAAAAACAAAACCGCCTCGCGTTGGATTTGTATCGGGACGAGCCGCCTGTTGAGCGGAAATAATCGACTGATTGCCGATACTCTCATTGCCTTCGCCACCGTTTAGTTCAAAACTTACCGTATATTTCGGTATCCAGCGAGCAAAAAGAGTTATGTCGGCAGGTAAAACAAACGGAGAGTTTATCCTCATACCGCCGCTCGCCGAACTAAACCAGCCGTCAAAGGCAAAGCCGTCTTTCGTCGGAATCGGCAAATCTATGGAAGTTTCGATATTCTCTGTCCGCGAACTCGGCTCCACAATGCCGCCGTCTGCGTCAAATATTACGCTGACCTGCCGTATCCATCTCGCCCAAATTGTTGTATCAGCCGTTATCGGAGTAGCGAAATCAAAAACATCTCCGCCTGTTTGCAAGCTGAACCAATCGACAAAAGCAAAGCCCGTCTGCGTTGGATTTATTTCAGGGCGAACTGCAAAATCTCCTTCCAAAACCGTCTGATTTTGGGTGCTGAAATTACCGACGCCGCCGACCAAATTAAAAATTACGATGTAATTTGGTATCCAACGAGCAAAAAGCGTGGTGTTATCCGTCGGCAAGAACGGCGAATTTACTCTCGTGCCGTCTTGCGCCAAAGTAAACCAGCCGTCAAAAGCAAAGCCATCTTTCGTCGGAGTAGGCAAAAGAATACTGCTGTCTGCTTCTATTCGTATCGAAGCAAGATTATCCCCGCCTTGCACGTCAAAACTTACGGTATGCCAAACTTGTTTATCTTCTTCATCGGAAGAACAGCCGCCCGCAAAAAACAAACAGGCGGCAAAAAACAGTATGATGGCGAAAAATTTTTCGCCCCTACATTTTTGTATCAATTTCATATTTTCTCTCCTTTTCATCTTCTTACCCCCAATCTTGCGGAATATCGGTATGTTCGACCGCTGATACCCGTCGTTTCGGCGATGATTATGTATGTCCCGTTGGCGACGAATCTGCCGTTGGGGTTGGTTAAATTCCAGACTACGGCATTTTGTAGGGGCGGGGTCTGCCCGCCCAAATCGCCGTTCGTTCTGTTTTCAGGGCGGGCAAACCCCGCCCCTACATCGTTCGCCGTCCATACAACATTCCCCAAATTATCGAAAATTCGCACATTCGCTATCGCGGGTTCGGGGGTGATTATCGAAAATCTTGCGAAATCGGAGACGATTGCGTTTTCGAGCAATATTCCGTATCTTGTATCGATGTTGTTTCTTTCGCGAATAAAGCTTGAGTTTACCGTCCATTTCGCCCAGAATTCCATTTCTCCGTAATTGCCTGCAGGAATTTCGGTTATAGGTTCTCCCAACGCTCGTTCGTTGTCAAACCAGCCGCCGAAAGAGAAACCGAAAGGCAGCAGATTTGCGGCATCGGGAAGAATAAACGCGTTTTTTTCGTCAAAGGGATAGACGCCGTTTTCAAAAATTCCCAGCGTATCATTTAATATTATCGGATAATAAGCGGACGTCCATCTTGCGAAAAGTTTTTTATCGCCGAAATTACCTGTTTTTAAGGTTTTGCCGTCTTCGCACAACCCATCACTGCCGAACCAACCTGCAAATACGCTGTGCGGTCGCTGTGGTATCGGCAGGTTTATGTCCGACGATTCTATGGTAAACGTCATATCTTCCAAAGCATTACCGCCGTTTGTTTCAAAAACGAGCGTGTATTCTATGGGAATCCATCGAGCGTAAATATTTCTTTCGCCCGTAATATTGCCGATATGAGCGCCCAATATATCCACCGCAGTGTAGTAAGTCCGAATATCCCAAACGCTCGACACTCTTTGTATGTTTTCCAACGGTTCTTCCTCAAATTCCGCATTGTCAAACCACCCGCCGAATTCGTAGCCGTCCGCCGAAAGCGCGGGAACAGAAATATTCGAGATTGAATACTGCCAACGCAAAGCATTGATACCCTCAAACAAACTTTGCTCTAAATTCGGCAATAAATCAGGTAATACGCTAAATGCTTTTTCAATCAAAGTTTCGCGGGTTTCTCTGTCAACAACCTCCGCAGTATAGACATTTATATCCGTAGAATCAATAACAATCAGAGCCGAATTATTGCCCATTTCAGCTCTAAGCTCAACAGAAATATTCAGCCGTGAGAAAGGAAGTCCTCTTTCGTCGCGCAGTTGTTCCTCGGGTAAATTAAGATGGAAATTCAACGGAAATTCTATAGGTTCCCAAATAGCCACCAATTCAGCATTACCGACAAGAGCAATATCTATTTTAGTAAATTCCGTTGTTATCGTGTCTCTTTGCTCATTGTCGAAACCTCGACGCAAAACCCGCTCCCAGCCGACAAACTTGTGCCCCTCTCTGGCTTCGGCAGGCGGAGACAGCAAAATTCCCTCGCATTCAACGGTAAAAATTTCGGGATTACCTTCGGGAACGGGAATAAAACTGCGGAGGTCGTGTGAGTTATTTATATTCAAATTTCGCAAACCGGAGTAATATGTAATATCAAACCACCTCGCAACAGGTTTTGCAAAAAGCGAAGTATCGCGAGAAAGCGGTTCCTCGTGATCCCACCTTTTGCCGTTGATGTCGTGCCAGAAATACTCATAAGCATTTGCAGGAAATTCCGATAAAACGGCACCTTTGTCAGTTCTGTTTTCAGCGGTTTCTCTCAAAACGCTTCTTATTATAAATTCGCCGTTTGCGTCATAAAAACGGGTAAAATAGTTTCTGTTGGTATTTACAAATCCCGCGTGTCTGAATTCCTGCACAAGATGTTCGGGAACGTAATAATTGATGTTGTTTTGCCAACTTGGGCAAATCGAACCTAGAACATCACACACAGACAGAAGGCAACGAAAAATCTGCGGCATCTCGGTTATTTCGGGCATAAATACTCTGACACTTCTGTTCAGACGTATTGTATTAAGTCCAACTACTGCAAACTCATCAATATCAAACGCGCGCTCGTCGATTTTTTCTATATCTTTGCCGATAATTATGCTGTCCGCGTGTATGTTTCTAAATGCACCCGCCTTAATGTGTCGGACGGCGGGCAATTCAATTTTACCAAAACCTTGCACACCTCGAAACGCGTCTATTCCTATTACCTCTGCGTATTTAAGACCGTCGTATCTTCGTAAGCGCGGAAGGTTAAGAAACGCCGAATCCGGTACTTCTGTTAACCTGTCGGGATTTACTATTTCCTTGAACTCCACAACTTCCAAATTAGCCAAACCCGCACCCAAAGCAGTTCTCGCAAAAGCCCTTACAGGTAAACGGTGAAGATGGCTCGGTAAAATAATATGCCGCAAATTCGGCGCTTTGTTCTGAAAACTAAATATATGCGTAATGTCGTTATGTTGAAACCCGAAAGAACTGTGGTTAAAATCCGACATATCGATATATACGGCATTACGAAATTGCAAGGTATCAAAAAATTCCCAATCTTGGCAGGGTGGGCAAGGACCCATATTACAACCGTGAGGAAAAAATTGTCCCCAACGTCCTGTCAGCCTTAAAGAATCCTGCGTGTTCAAGAGATGCGCGTGGTTTCTCCAATTTCCTATGAGAGGTTCATTTATTGTCAGAATGACCGCCGAAGCATTTTTCGACAATAAAATTAAGAAAATCGAGCAGAGAAGTACAAAAGATTTCATAAATTACCCCCGTTCCTTTATCTTCTTGCCGTAAGGCGCGGAATAGCAAATCCGAGCTCAGCTGAAAGCCATTCGCTGTCAACCATAGTCAGAGTGTAAGGCTCTGCATCTTCATCGATAGTATAACGACTTTCTCCCACAACCGACGAAACGTGTTGCGATGTCGCCCAAAATCTGAATTCCATCGGAGAAAGCGGGTGTTCGTCAGGCTCGGCGTTTTTAAAAGCGCGCAATACGCCTCTTCCGTCGGGGTGAAAATTAAGTATTACATACAAATTGTATATTTCGCCCGTATCGGGGTCAATATAACTGAAAATCATTACTTCCCAAGTATGCTGAGTAAGCAAAAGATGGGAATAATCGGTTTTGTCGCCCTCTTCGTCGTCGCTACACGCCATAAACAGCAAACACGCCAAAACGGCAATTCCCGCCGTCAATATTTTTACCAAACTGCCTTTGCGATTTTTTTTCGCCATAATATCCTCCTTTATCTTATTTTTCTTTTTCCTGCTGTTAATCTCAGACCTGCGCTTCTTCCGTTAATAGCCGCAACCGCCTCCCCTATTACAAGATAAGTGCCACTGCCTATTATTCTTCCGTTGGGGTTTCTCATATCCCAGAACACGCTTCTGTGTTCGTTTCGTCTGACCACTACATTAGTGTCGAGAAGTTTATTTCCGACAACATCAAAAACTTTAATATTAACGTCGGCGTCGTCGGTGCAAAGCACTATAAATTCCATAAACGGCTCGTATTTCACAGGGTTTCTTGCAAGGAACAATTCAAAAATAAAGTGCTGACGAACAACAATTTCTATATCCGCGACTACGCTGTAATAATTTACGATATCGCTCGGCACAAAGCGCCCCGGGTGAAGCCGCACCCCCTCGTCTCCCACAAGAGTAGAGCCGTCTGCGACCCAAGTCCAGCCGATAGGTAAATCGAACATCGACAAACTGTCGCCGACATAAGCGTAAAACCGAGGAACGACAAATTCGGGTCTTGCTTGAGCTATTTCCCACGCAATATTCGCCGCGGCGGTTTGTCCGTTCGCCCAAATATAATTGGAGTTCAAAGTCGCAGTCGCCATATAACGTCCTGCGTTAATCTCCATATTGTTTTGAAGCGTAAAACCCAATCCGCCGTTCACTCCGATTTTTATTGCTCCGTCATAAACAAGCCCTGTGTTTGCGAGCGGTATATCTATCGGGGCTCTGAGTACTTCGATTTGCGCCGTAAGCGTTAAGGCGTTGTGGTTTCGAGCCGCGGGAATTACAGCCGTTATAGTATATACGCCCGCATTTAAGACAGGTGAAGTCGGCATAACGTTGCTGTAAATCGTCCCCGTGGCGTGCGATGTCCAAGTTATTACGGCGCGCGAGGCGTCATTGGTAAGGCTTGTTATAATGGGCATTTTTTGTTCTTCGCCGTAAGTCCAGCCCTCCGCAAAAATGCCGCCTATTCCCTCGAGCATAGTATTCGGGCATAATATTTGGAAAACGTTTGTCGCTCTAAATTCGTAATACTCCTCGTTTTCGGGAAATATTGCCGTTATTCTGTAAACGCCCATAAGAGTAGGTTGCACACTGCTCTCAGAGTAAACGGTTCCCGAAATTCCGACATACAAGAACGCAACTCCCTCAATTCCGTGTGTCGGCGAAGACACTACGGGTACAGACGCAGTCATTCCCTCTATCCAGTCGTCCAAATGCACCGTTCCCAAGCCTTGACCTTTGGGCGCGGGAAGTATTTCCCAGTCTATATCGAACGGGTCGGTTTTTCCGTCTATCCAAATATAATTGGTGCACAAAGTAGCCGTTGCCGTGTAAGTACCAACGTTGATTGCCGTGTGATTTGTAAGCGTAAAACCAACCCCGTCGTCCACCCCGATTTTTTGCGTGCCGTCAAAAACAAGCGGAGCGTTCGCCTCAGGATAGGCAATGGGGGCTCTTAATATTTCCCAGTTAATACGTCTTATGGTTTCAAAATTGTTATCGTTCCAACGGAAATTCTGCGGGTCGTCGAGTATTGCAACCGCCGTATAAGTTCCCGCGTTAGTCCCCGTGTTGTTAAAAAGCGTAAAGCCTGCTCCTTCATTTACGCCGATTTGCACTTCGCCGTTATAGACAAGCGGAGCGTTTACAGTAGGCAAATTAACCGTCGCCTGCAATATATTCCAAGTAATGCTTACCAGTCCCCCGCTTGCCGCATAATCGGGAATTTCTATTTCATCTAATCCATAAGACGACCTTAATAATGCGGTGGGAGAAGCAAATCTGTCTAAGGTGGTAATATGTCCGTTGCGCAACACCAATCTCTGTGCCGCATTATAGCGCAATGCGCCTGTATGAAGCAGATAATCCACAGTATCCGTCCAAGTTTCAAAGGGATTCCAACGTTCAAAAAGCGGATTGTTAAGGTTAAGCACTGCGGTATAACGTCCGACATTTATTCCCGTACTGTCTTCCGAAACGGTATATTCGTCATTGCTTACTACGGCTGTAATAAGTTCTCCCGTATATACCTTGTCTTCAATAACAGGCGGATGCACATTTCGCCAAATCGTAAAGGTATTTGTAATTTCCGTTGCGGGAAAATCATAACTACTTGAAGACAACGGAGGAAAACGCGCTATTACCATATAAGTTCCCGCCTCTCGCGGTATAACAGGGCTCGGTCCGTATTGCGTAGCGCCGATTCCTTCAAATAGAATTGTATGTTCGAGCCCGCTTGTAAACGGCTGAATATTAGCTCCCGAACCATTGGGAAATTCTGCTTTAGTTGTTATAATTCGGTTTCCTAATCGGTCATTGAGCTCAAAGCCCCGCCAAGAATTCTGGGCGCGCTGATATTCAACAGGCTCTCCTTCGTATCTGTCGCTGACTAAAATCTCGGCAGGAAGATTTCCCGCGGCGCGAACAACCCTTATCGGAATATTTACCCTCTGCGATTCGGCGCTTGTTCTGTTTCCTATGTATCGGACTTGCACACTTGCCGTATAAGTTCCTACATTTAGTCCCATTCTTATCGGTCGGATAGTAAAAGGAATGCTTGCATTCGCTCCAATAACCGCCGAAGCCAAAGGCGGGGCTATAATTTCAAACACGCTTTCTATTCTGTTTCCTCTGTTATCGTACTCGTAAACAACTATACCGTTAAAATTAACTATGCAGTTTGACGATGTCATATTGCTCCAGTCGATAATAACGGGAATTTCGCTGTTATTTCTAAAAGTTATCGGAAGCGCATTAGGTAAACTTGTATATCCGAATACTAAGTCGGCAAACGTCGGTATTTCAATTTCAATATTTATCGGTCTTCTGTCAAAAACAGGAAACCCATCGTTTAGCACCGCCTCAGGTCCGTCCAACCTCCATCTCCACGCACCGTTTATGGCGATAGAAGCCAAATTCAGCGAAACGTCCAAAGGGTTCGGCGGATTAAACGGGTCGGGCGGAATATGAGTACCGAACTGAAAGCTTCTCATTTGCGCGTTAGTCAAAGGTCTAACCCTCGGATCCGCCCCCGCAGGCGACATAAAAGCCGCCCCCAAAGTAGGATTTCGCTCCGCGTTGTATGCGTTGTTGACGGATTCGGGTGTTAAAAAAAGCATTGGGTTAAGATTTGATTCCATCTCATCATCATAACGTGTCCAAGTTGTCGCCGCACCTAAAAAGCCGCCTCTTCTTTGCATAAAGTCATCGCTTACAACGCTTCCTGCCGCATAAGTGTTTTGAATTGTAAGCAGTCTGTTAAATTCGCTATCTACGTAATAAGTTCCTATAAGTCCGCCGACATTTCTACCCCCAACTACTTCTGCGTTTACATAACTGTTTCTTATGACTACCAAGTTGCTTGCCCAACCGATTAAACCGCCTATGCTGATAGGGAGAGAATTTCCATAGACATAGCATCTGCCTCCGACAAATCCGTTTGCACCGACGTTTATTACTTGTAAATTGCTGCCTCCCATACCAACAAGTAAGCCCGCATCGGTTCCAATCACTCTTCCTCTAACTTGAATATTTTGCAAAAGAATACCATACGCGCCGCCTGTAAGCATTGCAAGGTTTCTGTCCCCTATAACAAATCCGCCCAAAACATTCAAATCTTGAATAAAATTGCCGCGAACCTGCCCAAACAAACCACCCTGCCAACGCTGTCTTATTTGCATCTGCTGAACACAAAACAGACCGCTGACAGTAGCCCCGTTTCCATTAAAATTGCCGTGGAAAGAAAAAACGTCATAGCCGACGAAGATGCCGTCGTGGTAGAAAGGAGAGGAAAGATTTATTCCCGAACCTATCGGAGTCCATCGGCGAAGTCCTTGGGTGTTTTCGTCCCAGTTTCTCCAACCGCCTGCAAAGTTTGTGTCATTAAGCACAATATTCGCCATCAGATTTATTGTTCTGCCGCTAAAACTGTTAACCCCCGTATTAACCAAGTCCGCAAGCCCTGCAAGCTGAGCCGCCGTGGTAATGTTATACTCACGAGCGGTTGGATTTGCGTGATACCAACTGACATCAACCGTACCGTTCCAAAAACTTGTCGGCAAAGTCTGCGCGCAGATTGCTAATGCCGCCGACAAAATTAACGTTAATACTTTCGGCGCAAGATTTTTTTTCATCTCGAACTCTCCTTTAATTTATTTAATGAAATTGCTTTTGATTTTTCGATTGTATAAACAGAAACGCCACATATATGTAATATATGTGTTTTATGTAAGTAATAATTTGAGTGAGTACTAAGAGAGAGAGAGAGAGAGAGAGAGAGAGAGTAATTTCGACCTCTCACCGTTGTCAAGTGTTTTTAGATTTTTTCTCGTTTTTTGCAACTTTTGTATCATTTTTTCCCACTGCTCTGTTATGTTAAAATAATAGCAATAGCAAATATAATATTTGGCAGATGAGAAAAGATGTGTGATTCAAACAAATATCCAAATACCGGCTTAACTTCGCACTTTTTTTCACACACACACAATAAAAATACATTTTTTTATGTGGCATATATTATTTTGTTTATATGTATCCTAAAAAATAACGAAAGGAGTTATGGAAAATGGAAAAGCAGAATTTTTATATTTGCAAACATTGCGGTAATATTGCCGTATTGGTTATCAGTTCGGGTGTACCCCTTGTATGTTGCGGCGAAAAAATGAGCGTGATTACCCCAAACACAACAGACGCAAGCCAAGAAAAACACGTGCCTGTCGCAATCAAAGAAGGAGACAAATTAGTCGTAAAAGTAGGCGAAGTCCCGCACCCGATGGAAGAAAAACACTTTATTCAATTTATCTATGTTCAAACCAAAAACGGCGGACAGAAGAAAAATTTGTCGCCGTCGGATGAGCCGACAGCAACGTTTTCTTTCGTCAATGACGAGCCGATTGCAGTTTACGAATATTGCAATCTTCACGGTCTTTGGGTTAAAGAAATATAAAAAAAAGGGGCAAAGAAATTTGCCCCTTTTTTTTATATTTCCTCGCCGTAATATGCTTTTCTGTAAATTTCCTTTAAGTCTTCCACTAACGGATAACGCGGGTTTGCGGTAGTACATTGATCGGAGAAAGCGCGCTCGGCAAGTTCGGGAACTTTTGCAAAAAATTCTTTTTCGTCTATGCCGCAATCTTTTATGCTCATCGGAATATTTAATTGCTTCATTAAATTTTGCACCGCTTTAATAAGCGCTTTCACTTGTTCTTCGCAGTTTTTTCCGCCCAAATTAAGATGTCTTGCAATTTCGGCGTAGCATTTATCCGCCTTATATTCGCCGTATTTGGGGAATATCGGCATTTTTTCGGGCTTTTGCGAATTGTAGGCAATAACGTAAGGCAAAAGCAGTGCGTTTGCGCGCCCGTGCGGAATATGAAACTCTCCGCCCAATTTGTGCGCCAAAGAATGATTTATACCCAAAAACGCATTTGTAAACGCCATACCCGCAATGGCGGAAGCGTTGTGCATTTTTTCACGCGCAAGTTCGTCGGTCTGGTCGGCAAAACTTTTCGGCAAATACTCAAATACCAAATCTATCGCCTTAACTGCAAGTGCGTTTGTGTAGTCCGAAGCCAAAATTGAGACGTACGCCTCAACCGCGTGGGTCAGAACGTCCATTCCCGTGTCGGCAACTATGTGTTTCGGTACACTATCCACAAACTGCGGGTCGATAATCGCAACGTCGGGAGTAAGTTCGTAGTCTGCCAAAGGATATTTTATGTTATTCTTTTTGTCGGTAATAACGGAGAACGCAGTAATTTCCGAGCCTGTTCCCGAAGTCGTGGGAACTGCAACAAATTGCGCCTTTGTTCCCAAATTCGGGAAATGGCACGCCCGTTTACGAATATCCAAAAACTTTAAGCGCAAGCCCTCAAAATCGGTTTCGGGGTGTTCGTAAAAAAGCCACATTCCTTTTGCCGCGTCAATGGGAGAACCGCCGCCCAGCGCAATAATAACGTCGGGCTGAAAAGCGTTCATTGCCGCAACACCGCGCATAATTGTGTCGGTGCAAGGGTCGGGTTCAACGTCAGAAAATATTTCGTAGCGCACACCGTCGTTGCGTTTTTGCAGGTAGTAAAGCGCCTTATCGACAAAGCCGAGTTTAAGAATACCGGGGTCGCACACGATAAACGCGCGTTTAATGTTCGGCATTTTTTCCAAATATTGTATTGAGCCCCTCTCAAAATAAATACGGGGAGGAATTTTAAACCATTGCATATTTGTTCTCCTTTTTGCTACGCGCTTTTTGTTAATAAGATTTACCGCCGAAACGTTTGAAGTCGTGGAATTGCGACCGTAAGACCCGCAACCCAAGGTAAGAGACGGCGTATTTGTATTGTAAATATCGCCGATTGCCCCATGCGAAGACGGCGAATTCAGAATTACGCGCCCGACCTGCATTTCCAAACCGAAACGCTTGCACAAATCCTCGTCGTCGCTGTGAATTACGGCGGAATGTCCCATACCCGACAATGCCAAAACGCGTTTTGCGTAATCGAAACCCTCTTTTTCGTCTTTCACTATAAAATACGCCAAAACAGGCATAAGCGTTTCAAAAGAAAGCGGATATTTCGGCGACGGCTCGGAAAGTTTCGCTATCAAAATTTTGGTTTTCGGCGGAACTTTTATTCCTGCCTGCGCCGCTATCCAATCGGCAGGCTGTCCGACGCAAACGGAATTTACCGAGTGTTTTTCCTTAATATATACAAAATTCGTAAGTTTTTCGGTTTCCGAATCGCTCAAAAAGTAGCAATTATGCTCTTTCATATATTTTTCAAACGCGCCCGAAATCTCGTTATCGACAATAACCGACTGCTCGCTCGCGCAAATCATTCCGTTGTCGAAAGTTTTGGAAATCATAAGGTCGGTGCAAGCGCGATTTAAGTTTGCTTTTTTGTTTATGTAGCAGGGAACGTTCCCCGGACCAACGCCGAGCGCGGGTTTTCCTGCCGAGTATGCGGCTCTCACCATTCCGCCGCCGCCCGTTGCAAGTATGAGCGACACTCCCGAATGGTTCATAAGCGCGTTTGTCGCCTCCAAAGACGGCGTTTCCACCCACTGAATACAGTGTTCGGGAGCGCCTGCCGCGATTGCCGCCTCGTAAACTATCCGCGCCGACTCAGCCGAACACTTTTGCGCGCTCGGATGAAATGCAAATATCACGGGATTGCGGGTTTTAACGCATATAAGCGACTTAAAAAGCGTAGTGGAAGTTGGGTTTGTCACAGGCGTTATCCCCGCGACAATTCCGACGGGCTCGGCGATTTCGATATAGCCTTCAGCTTCGTTTTCGGCGATTATTCCAACCGTTTTTTTATTTTTTATGTCGTGCCAGATATACTCGGTGGCAAAAATATTTTTTATAACTTTGTCTTCCAAAATCCCGCGTTTTGTCTCTTCTATCGCGAGTTTTGCCAAATTAAAATGTTGGTCGAGCCCTGCCAATGTCATTTTGTGGACAATCGCGTCAATCTGCTCTTGCGTCATTTCCATAAATTTTTGCAATGATTTTTCTGCATTTGCAACCAAGCGATTTATCTCTTGTTGCTCCAAGTCAGCCGCTTGGTTTTCATTCTGAGCCATAAACTGAGTACTCCGAAAAAAATTTTAATAATGTTAATTGCAAAATAATAAATGTAGCCGCATATAATATAATAATTAACGGCATTTTAGCCAATATCCGAAAAACGATTGCAAAAGCCCGCTGTTTTCAATAAAAAAGGCGACGAAAAACATTCGCCGCCTTTAACATTTGCCTTTTATTAAGCAACAATTACCTAATCAATCCCAAAATATTATCCGAACTTATCCGATTGAAAACCGAAAAAGTGCTGCTCGCCGCTTGGTTCAAAACCTGTTTGCGCAATAATTCGGCAATTCCCAGAGCCATATCTTGGTCGCGAATTAAAGATTGCGCCGCCGCGGTATTTACTGTTGCAGTTTGCAGGTTGTTTACGGTGTGTTCAAAGCGGTTTGTTGTCGCGCCGATATTTGAACGTTGCTCACCGAGCGATTGCAACGAACCGTCAATAGACGAAAGCGCCGCAGTAGCGCCTGCCGCCGTGCTTATGTCCGCAGTCCCAACTCCCAAACTCGTCGCAGAAATATCTATATGCGGAGTAGTTATACCGTCGTTTGCAGTAGCATTGGGACCAACTTGAATACGCGCATTTCCATCACCCAAACCTTCACCGTTGGTAAGATTTTGTCCGTTGAAATTTGTCGCCTGAGCAACTCTGTCTATTTCTTGGCTAAGTTGCTGAAACTCTCTGTTTAATGACTGACGCTGACTATCGTTAAGCGTTGCATTGCTCGCCTGAATAGCAAGCTCACGCTGACGTTGCAACATATTAGAAGTTTCGTTTGCGGCGCCGTCGGCGATATTCAAAGCGGATATACCGTCGTGCGTATTTCGCGAAGCCATCTTAAAGCCACGCACCTGCGAAAGCAAACCTTCCGAAATCGCAAGCCCCGCCGCGTCATCGCTCGCGCGATTTATACGCTGTCCCGTCGCCAACCTTTCGATTGTATTGCGCAACTGTCTGTTAGTTTGCTCCATAGAGCCCGTAACCATCAGTTGCTTAATTGCTAAGTTATTCCCTACTATCATAAACCACCTCCTTGAAACAAGGTCTATCTTCCCCTATCGTGTTTATCGGCATATTTACAGAAAACTTTAGGGGTGTTTTTATTTTTTCTTGTTTTTACTGCAATTTTCCAACATTTTTCAGATATTCATTTATTTTATCCAAAAAATATTTTGCATTTTCTATTTTTATCTTCATCCATTATACAGCACTTTCCCGTCTTTTGCTACATTTCTGTAAAAATTTGAGTCTCCCAACTTGGCAGAAAAGAAATTATTACTATCCAACATAAGCGAAACATAAATATCATTTTTAAGCCCGACGTTATTTGAAATATTGTGCACCCTCGGACGATACTTCGGTATATTTTCGCGTTCAATATCCGCCAAAACAATAATGTCGATGTCTGATGTCGCGTCATAATCGCCTCTGGCATAAGAACCATAGAGGATAACTTTTTTCAGTTTCTCCCCAAAAACGTCCTTTACTCCCGAAATGACTTCGCTCATAACCTTTTCTTTTACATCCATAATAAACCTCTTGTTTTGCAATGCTCCAAAATAGAAAAATAATATTTGTTTTGTGGCAATGTGGTAAGTTTCGTGATTTTTGTGGTAAAAAAATACTAAAACATAAACTTTTTATTTACTTCTTCCATATAATCTTTTACTGTTATTATTTTCAAACCTCGATATTCTTTCAATACCAACAAATCATTGTCGCCTGTAATCAGATAATTTGCGCCGCTTGTTATTCCGCATTCGATTTTGTCATCATCGTCCTTGTCTCTGCATATTCCCTTTATTTTTCCTGCAATAAAAACTTTTCTCCCAAGGTTTTCTAATGAACAAGCATATCTTTCAATAACATCGGGTGCCGTTTTGAATTTTGGTCTGGACATAACATCAAATAACTCGTTAATTATTTCGTTTGATATGTATAAAGTGTCTATCCCTTCAACAATTCTGTTTATTATTATTTGCGGATTTCCACCCCAATAAAATGCCGAAACGAAAACATTTGTGTCTAAAACTAATTTCATTTACACTCTACATCTTTTGGACTTTTTTATTTCGCCCATAACATCGGCTTCGGAAATTTCCAAGGTCGCGCCGATTTGTTTTCCGATTTTGAATAACCTGCCAAACTCATTTTTACGACTGATATACAGTCTCACCGCTTCTCTGATAAGCTCCGACCTTGTTCTCGCTTCATCGCTGGCGATTTGGTCTATTTGAAATAAAAAATCATTCTTAAAAGATATGTTTACAACGGAAGCAGGCATAAAACCCTCCTAAAATTTACATTTGTAATTACTGATAAAATAATATTTGGGCGAAGGTCGCCATCCTTTTTTTTTCATTTTTGCAAAAAAAGCGTTAATTAAAGATAATATGTTATCCGAACACTGTTTTAACCAGTGATTAAATCAGCGATTAAATCAGTGCTTATTTTTTTTAGAATACAATTTTGTAAGCGACAAAAGCGTTTTCTTTGTCGCAAAACGAAACACCGCAAATTTTCACATTCTTGCAAAAACGCCGATTTTGTTTCATTATGAAACACATTTTGACTTGGCACGGCTTTTGCAAAAGGGTAATCGAAAACGAAAACGCAGAACTCAGAAACGGGAGGAAAGATTGAGCAAAAAGCAGGCAAAAGCAGAAGAGCATATTGAAAATGCGCAAGAGGCGGAATTTGAGGTTAAAGGCAAAGACGAAGAGTTTGCTCTTATGGCTGAAGAACTCGTCGTGCAAAAGGATAAGTATGTTCGCTTAATGGCGGAATTCGACAACTTTAAGAAGCGCACGGCTGCGGAATATTTAAAAATGGTAGAACAGGCAAACAAAGGTCTTATGAACGACCTTATTGACGTAAGCGAAGTGTTCCAAAAAGCGCTTGACCCGAATATCCCGCAGGACGGAGCGGCGTTTAAGGACGGAATTGGTCTTTTGTATGCAAAATACAGCGAAATTCTGGCAAAACACGGCTTGGAAAGTTTCGGTGAAGTAGGCGACGAATTCGACCCCTCGCTTCACGATGCGATGATGAAACAGCCCAGCGATACGATTGACGCAGGAAAAATTTCGGTGATTTTTCAGCGGGGCTACAAACTAAAGAGCAATATAATTCGCCACGCAAAAGTGGTGGTTAGCGACGGAAAACAGTAAAATTAACAAATAAATGTAGTGGCAAAATCCATAAAACTTGCCGACTACAAAACAAACTTTTAAGGAAAAGGAGCAGATTATGGGAAAAATTATCGGAATTGACTTGGGAACGACAAACTCGTGTGTTGCGGTTATGGAAGGCGGAAAGCCCGTTATTATCGCAAACGCGGAAGGCGTAAGAACAACGCCGTCGGTTGTGGCGTTCGCAAAAGACGGACAAAAACTTATCGGAGACATAGCTCGCAGACAAGCGGTTACCAACCCCGAAAACACGATTTATTCGATTAAAAGATTTATGGGACGTCGCCACAACGAGGTAGAATCCGAAGAAAAACTTGTGCCATACAAAATTGTAGGCGGCGCGAGCGACTTGGTAAAGGTAGAGGCAAACGGTCAGCAATTTACACCGCCCGAAGTTTCGGCGATGATTTTGCAAAACCTCAAAGCAAGTGCGGAAGCGTATTTGGGAACAACCGTTAACGAGGCGGTTATCACAGTTCCTGCGTATTTTAACGACGCGCAACGTCAAGCAACAAAAGACGCGGGAAAAATCGCAGGTCTTGACGTAAAAAGAATTGTGAACGAGCCGACAGCGGCAAGCTTGGCTTACGGACTCGACAAAAAGAAAAACGAAACAATCGCGGTTTACGACCTCGGCGGCGGAACTTTCGATATTTCGATTTTGGAAATCGGCGACGGCGTTTTTGAAGTAAAATCGACAAACGGCGACACGCATTTGGGCGGCGACGATTTCGACCAAGTGCTTATCGACTACATCGCAGACGAATTCAAGAAAACGAGCGGTATCGATTTAAGAAACGACAAAATGGCTTTGCAACGCCTTAAAGAAGCGGCGGAAAAGGCGAAAAAAGACCTTTCTGCGGCGACGACGACCCCTGTAAACCTTCCGTTTATTACGGCAGACGCAAGCGGTCCGAAGCACTTGGATTTGACAATAACTCGCGCAAAATTTGAGCAATTAACCGAAAAACTTGTCGAAAGAAGCATTGAGCCCTGCAAAAAAGCAATTAAAGACGCAGGAGTTTCAGTTGATGACATCGACGAAGTTATTTTGGTGGGCGGTTCTACACGTATTCCGAGAGTTCAGGAAAAAGTGAAAGAATTCTTCAAAAAAGAGCTCAACCGTTCAATCAACCCCGACGAAGTTGTGGCGCTCGGCGCGGCAATTCAGGGTGCGATTATCGGCGGCGACGACAGTGTAAAAGACGTTCTTTTGCTCGATGTTACTCCGCTTTCTCTCGGAATTGAGACATTGGGCGGCGTAATGACAAAATTGATTGAGCGCAACACGACTATCCCGAGCAAAAAGAGCCAAGTGTTCTCGACGGCGGCGGATAATCAGCCTGCGGTATCGATTATGGTTTACCAAGGCGAGCGCGAAATGGCACAGCACAACCGCTTGCTCGGAAAGTTCGATTTGAGCGACATTCCGCCTGCACCGCGCGGCGTTCCGCAGATTGAAGTGACATTCGACATCGACTCAAACGGTATTCTGAACGTTTCAGCGAAAGACAAAGGAACGGGCAAAGAGCAGAAGATTAAAATCGAAAGCTCGAGCGGACTGAGCGATACGGACATCGAAAAAATGGTGAAAGACGCAGAAGTAAACGCGGCGGCAGACAAAAAACTGAGAGAAAAAGTCGAAATTAAAAACCAAGGCGAACAGGTGCTTTTCGGCGCAGAAAAAGCGATTAACGAAGTTGGCGAAAAACTTCCCGCAGACGCAAAACAGCCTATAGAAGAAGCTATCGGAAACCTCAAAGCCGCGCTCGAAAGCGACGACAGCGACAAAATTAAAGAAGCAACCGACAAACTTTCTACCGCAATGAGCGCGTTTTATCAGGCGGCGCAAGCGGCAGGTGCGGCGGCAGGAGCAGAGGGCGGCGCGGAAGGCGCGGGAACAACAGATAATTCAGGCGCAGAAAACGCCGACTTTGAAGTTGTTGACGATGAGGCGACAGGTGAAACAAAATCGGCAGGCGACAACGCAGACGCGACCGAAGCTGATTTTGAAGTTGTAGATGACGACGCAAAATAAAAAAAAGGAGGGGTTTGTGCATATTATTAAACCTTTGGTAATCTTTGGATGTATGTTGGCGATTTCTGTATTTGTGTATTTTGTGGGGAAAACCCAATACATAAAAGGCAGTAAAGTGCAGTAATAAAACCAAAAAAGAAAAACGGCGGACAAAAAGTTCGCCGTTTTTCTTGTAGGGGCGTATTGCATACGCCCATTTGTTTGGGTGGTCATTTGTAGTTTTTGGGCGTATGCAATACGCCCCTACAAATCACCGCCGAAATACGTTTCGCGCGCCGCGCCTGACAACACTTCTGCCCATTCTGATTTGCGGATTTTCTATGTTTCCGCTGATAGCGCAGTAAAACAGTCCGCCTGTTTCGCTCATTTCGAGAGAATTTCGCACAAGACGCGTAAGCGTCGGAATAAACTCCCGACTGAATTCTCCGTTAAAATTTTTATATAATCTTCCGTCAAGTCTAAACCAACCGACAGACCTGAAATTCATTATATCGCCGCCTGTTCCCGTCATTTCCGAGAAATTAAACCGACCGTCCGAAAAGGTAAATTCGCCTGCAACCCGCTCAAAGCGCATAGGACAAATGTCAAGCGAAAATCTTCTGACCAAATGCACTCTTTGCAACGGTAATCGAGAGGCAACAACTCGGTTTGCCCAAAAATTTCCGCTTAAATTTACCGCCTCAAATTTAGCGGCTTTGCTATGTGCGATTTCGACTTCAAAGCCCGCTCTGCCCGAAACATTACCCGAAAAAACCGAGTTTTGCCAAAATTGCCCGACATCAATTCGCTCTCCCCTTGCGTTGCCGCCTAAAACGCTGAAATCGTCGAGAGACAAGGAGGCTTGTGCGCTAAAATTTCCGCCGAAAACTTCGCCACTAACATCAAAAAATTCGAGTTTATTGCCGTCGCTTCTCAGTTTAATGTTTATATTTTGCACTTCGGCAATATTCGGCATACTTGCTTTGGCAACTTCTGCGCTCCCGCTGAACGACCTGCGTTTTCTCTGCAAATTTGCCGACACTCCCTCTGCCGAAACGCCTGCTTTGCCTCTTTCCGTAAAACGAACGGATGCGTTTTGTAGTCTTTTTTCGTTAATCAAACCTAATTCTGCCAGTGCGACAAACGCTTCACCGATAAGTTCGACAGGTTTGTCGTAAATTTCCATAAAAATGTCGCGGGAGGGTTGTTCTTCGTTATTTTTTTGCCCTAAAATCTTAAGTCCCAAACGAATTACGTTGCCGCGAATATCTACACGAGATACTTCGACGACATAATGCTCGCGCGCGTTTCGGCGTTTGTAAACGTAAACATTTTCGACGCGCACCGTCCCGCCCAAAACGCTGACGGACACTTTTTCTACGGAAACGCTGTCTGCTCCCGCTTCTTTAAGAATATTTTCGACAATACCGTTAAACGACTTGAAAGTGAAAGGAATAAATCCCGCTGAAACAACTAAAAAAAAGAAAAGCGCGACAAGCAAAAGAAACAGTTTTTTATATCTGTAAAAATTGCTTGTCCGCAACAAATTATGCAGTGATTTCAATCGCGATTTTATCTTCGGCGTTATCCAAAAATAAAAAGAAGTCGCCAAAGAAACCAACCGCGAATACAAGAAAATCAGCCGCTCTTTGACAACTTCTATTTTTTTCATAAGTCCCTGAAAAATTACAGCGCCTGACAAACAGTTATTGCCGCAACGCCGAAAATATCGTCCGCCGTGCAACCGCGTGAAAGGTCGTTTACGGGTTTTGCAAGTCCCTGCAAAATAGGTCCGTAAGCGTCCGCGCCTGCAAGACGTTGGGTGATTTTGTAGCAGATATTTCCTGCGTTCAGGTCGGGGAAAATTAAAATATTCGCATCACCTGCAATTGCGCTGTTCGGCGATTTGCTTTTTGCAACGCTCGGAACAAGCGCCGAGTCTGCCTGCAATTCGCCGTCAACGATAATGTCGAGATTTTCCGCGGCGACTTTCTCTTTTGTTAGAGCGGTCGCCTTAATTATTTTGTCGAGCATTTCGTGTTTTGCACTGCCGAAAGTCGAAAACGCCAAAAACGCAATTTTCGGGGTTTTGCCGATAAGCGCGCGATACGTCTGCGCCGTCGCCATTGCAATATCCACCAATTCTTCGGCGTTGGGATTTGGATTTACTCCGCAGTCGGCGTAAAGCAAAACGCTGTCGCCCGCGGGGGTCGGAGTCTTTAAGTCCATAACAAAGCACGAACTTCCGATTTTTATCCCCTTTGCCGTTCCCAAAACCTGAAAAGAAGCCCGAAGCATATCCGGGGTTCAGGCGATACTTCCTGCGACAAGTCCGTCCACGACGCCTTTTTTTGTCATCATATTTGCGAAATACAATCTGTCCGACATCACCTTTTTTGCGTCATATTCGCTTATCGGTTTGCCTTTTGCCGCGCGCGCTTCGCAATATTCTTTAACGAAGTCCGCCAACATTTCGCTTTTTGCAGGGTCGATTGTTTTGAATTTTAAAGACGAAATTCCTGCTTCAGCGCAAGATTTTTTAATTTCTTCGTCCGTTCCCAAGACATACACTTCTTTTGCAACGCCTTTTGCCAAAATTTCTTCGGCGGCTTTTACTACACGCTGGTCTTGTCCTTCGGGTAAAACCAATTTTTTGTTTGCCGCGCGCGCTTTTTCTACTAACTGCTCAATTATTGCCATAAAACAACCCCTTCGTGTTAATTAAACTGCTACAACTCCCGTTATTTCGGGCACAACTTCTCTGATTGCCGCTTCTACTACGTTTTTAAGCGTCATTTTTGCGCCTTGGCAACCACCGCAACGTCCCTGAAGCTGAACGCTTACAATCCCGTTAAGATAAGATACAAATTGCACATCGCCGCCGTGAGACTGCAAATGCAAAGCCGCTCTCTCAATCGCTTCCTTAATTTTTTCTACATCTGTCATCCTAAAAAACTCCTTACTTTTGTTTTTAGTTAAAAAAAGCGAGAGTGAAGAACTCTCCCCCGCCTACTATATTGTTAAACGGGCTTTAAACCTGTCCACCGTTCAAATATCCCTCTACGCTCCAACTGTTCGCCAATGAGGATAAAAGCCGCTAAAACCGCACCAAACACCATAAAAGGTATTCCGAATGTTTGTAATGCCTCCATTATTTACCACCTTTTGAAAAAATTGTTCCTAATAACAAAAACACTGCCATAAAAATAAAGCCGAGTTTTGTATCCCACTCGTCCGACAATACCATCGCCGCAAGAAACACAAGCACGCTGTTAAAAAACAAACTGCTGTAATCGCTACGCCTTGCCTCTAAGTATTGCCAAGCACGTAATACGCAACGACCTGTAAATTGTATGAGCCATAAAAAAAATGCTTTCATAATATCTCGCTTTCTATTACAGAATAAAATACGTTCCGCCGACATCGATTATCATAAAAACAATAACTTACCCTAAAAAAACAAGTTCGGTCTTGCGTAGAGATTTGGAGAAAAGGTATTTTAACTAAGGAGGTAAATAATGGAAACAATGTTAATTATGGGTGGCGGCGCGGCGGCAGTTGGCTTGTTTGGAGCTATTTGCGTTTGGATTGGCGATAACCGCGAAAAACGGTGCGAGAAAACCGCTTAATTTAACAAACATTCAAATTAGGCAGGAGCTTTCGCTCTTGCTTCTTTCAACAATCGATAAACGAAAAGAAACATTAAATATAAAAAAACGGACTGCGCAAATGCGCAATCCGTTAAAAGTTGCTGTTCGCCCTCTTATCTGTAATTCATATTGTCGCAATGAAGTTCGCTGACAGGCGGAACAGGCAAGCCCAATATTCGCGAAAACTCTCTGAAATGGTCAATTCTGTTTCGCACTCTATAGTCGCACATTGAACTATTAGCAGGACATCCCGGAAGAGTGCCAGTGTTGCCCGCTCTCCACGCTCCTGCACACTCTAAACCGCCGTTGATAGTCGCGATAGTCCAGCCAAATCTGCTTACGGGAGTTCCGTCGGGACGCGCTCTGCCTTGGTCTATGTCTCTTTGCGTTGCCTGAAAATCCGAACGGTATAATTGATGAGGAGCGTGCCTAAGTCCCTGCGGGGTCATCCAAAACCAAATCGCGCTTGCAAAAGCCATTGCGCCTGCTTCCATACCTTCTCGTCTATAAGTCAGAAGCAGTTCGGGATTATCTAATAAAATATTTTGGTCTGCAAAGAAAAACATACTAAACTGTCCATAATTTACAGGGTGAGTTAATTGAAGCGGTCCTCTGCCGTGATATGATGCCGTCGGAACTCTCGTTGATGCGGGAAAAGTTGGTCCACGACCAGGGATATTTGGTCCCAGGAATTCAGTCCGATAACCAGCGGAAGTTGCGTGATAGTCTATTTCCTCAAGCTCAAATAAGCCCCAGAGATAATTACCAATACCTCTTTCAGCACCGCCTGTTTCTTGCGCAACGTTAGCAAAAAATGCCGCAAGTTCTGTTCTTCTGTCGTTAAAAGAACCTGCGTTTACAAAATCAGAATAATCAAGTATTCCCAAATCAGCTGTTTGATTGAAATTAGGACTGGTTCTATCATCGTGATAAAAATCGAATGCTATCGTTTGTATCGTTCTTGTTTCTTGTGTCCTTCTGTTTGTCCACGTAAGTCGATACCCAGCTTCAGGTATCGTACCATCGTGTCTGCGCGCATATTCCTTGCGAACATAAACTTCGCCCATTAAGGAAATCGCCGCAAGAAATGCATCGTAAGAATAAAAATCATAGTTGCCGTCTTTAGGGTGAGGTGGTGTGCTTGGATTATCAATGCAAGCTCTGGTTGCCTGCATACCTACGTGATGAGTGCAAAATCCACGTCCGAAACCAAAACGAAAAGGAAACATATTCTCATATTCTTGTTTGGTGAATATATCCGCAAGTTGCGCGCCCAAAAGTGATACAAAAACGCGTTCGCTCACTTCGCCGCTTCTTGCCGAAACTTGCACTACCGTGTCGGTAATTTGGCTTCGATGTTCGCCGCGATGTCTGAAGCGAAAAGTAAACGCCGCCTGCGACCGCGCCTGCCTGCATATTTCCGCCCTATCCGACCTCGTAGCGGGCGTTTCACCTGTATTGAATACCCCCCCCCCCGACAACTGTACGGACACGCGTAAATCGCCGCCGTTATGAATAAATCTTTGTGTGAAATTCGCGCCGTTAGCACCTCTTGCATTCAGAAAATACACGCCTGCGGCGATGTTTGAAGCGTTAATATTTGCTTGATTTACCTCTCCCAATCTTTGGCTCGAAATCACTCTCCCGTTTACCGACACAATACGAACTTCACTGTTTCTGAAATCATTTGACGAAAGAGCTAACGAATGCTGTCCGTGCCGCGAAACAAAACGAGCGGGCGCCGCATTTCTTCTTGTCTGATTTTGTCCGATTGATACAGTGCCGCCAAGCGAAATAGCCAAAGTATCCAATGTTCTGCGAGGAATTTGAATTGTTGCTGTGGGAACGCCGTTATGAGAAATTTCAAGTTCTACATCTACAAGCGAAAAAACGGGAATAAACACACTGTCGGCAGGGAGTGTCCCGAACGGAAGATTTATTGACATAGCGCCAAATTCCAATTCGTCAATACGAGCTTCCCGCCAGCTTGCTTCCCACGTGTTGGCTGGCGACTGTCCCGGAACGCTTGTCTGAGGCACCCAGCCGGCAACGGTGCTTATCCAATTTCTACCGTTATGCGATACCCTGTGAAATACAGCTCCGCTATATGCCCGATTTTCCCAAGGCGAGAATGGAATAACTATCTGATTTAAAGTCATTGTTCCGTTAAAATCATTAAATCTTGAATTTTGCGACACCGCCGAAACCTGCAAATTGGTTTGCAAACTTACTCCCGCAAGAGTAATATTCTGCGCCACCCCGCCGACTGTGTTTACCGTAATGGGAGCAGAGCCGCCCGTAATATTAACCCGCGCATTAACGTTTGTTATAAGCGGAAAAGTCAGTGCAAAAGCAAACTGCACCAAGACAGCCAATAGTATTAAAAATTTGAAGTTTAATCGCATAGAAATTCCTCCCTGCTTTTTTATTTTTTGTTTCGTAATTCCTCCCCTAAATTTACTCCATTTTTCGCAATTTTGCTTGTTTTTCTGCAATAGCCCCCTAACAAAATATTATTTTCGAACCAAAACCAACAACGGAGCATAAAATGAAAGCAAAAATAAAAATATCGGCGGTAGTCGCAACGGCAACAATTTTCTTAACTGCAATTTCTGCATTCGCTCGGGAATTTTTACCGATAGCCTCCATTCACGAGGGCGGCTCAATAGCAAATGCAACTTTTTTTAACGCAGGTGCGGCGCTTCCGGCTACTCCGAGTTCTATGTCGCTGAACCCTGCGCTTCCTGCCGCTTGGCATTTTTTCACACACAACAGGATGTCGGCTTTCGGGATTTATCACCGCGAGCGAAACGACGATTTTTTTAACGCGGGCGGCGGAGGGTCGCTTGCCTTGGGGATGGGGCAATATTTCGGCGTAGAATACAATTTAAGAAGAATTAACGACGATAACGGCGACATTGTTAATCGCGCAACTTTCGCTTACGGAATGCTCATAGACCAAACCGACGACGACGCGCTTTTTTGGGGCGTAAACGTCTCGTATTTCAATTCTCGGAAAACGGTACTCCGCCCTGCTTTGCAAGAAACCGACGAATACAGAGAAGTCTTTGTAAGAGACAATATTTTCGCCGCCGACCTCGGTTTTTATCAGGCTGGAAGCGGCGAAGGGCTTTCGTGGGCTATTGTTTTGGAAAACATTTTCGGATATTGGCACAACGATTTCGGCGGCGACATATCGAGCGGTGTTCTCAGTAAAAGGTACAATTCGTTTTTGCTCGGCACCTGTTTGTCCGCTCCCATTACACACAACGTTCTTTTACTTGTTCCGCTCGACGTGCGTTTTTGGGGATTTATGAACAAACCCTTGCGAAGAAGCACAAATTTAAGGTATCGCACGGAAGTCCACAGCGGCTTGGAGTTGCAAATAGGCGGAATGCTCGCAGGTCGTCTCGGCTGGGCTTGGATACCCGAACAATACACCACCGACGAACACGGACAACTGAATTTCAGCGGCTGGGATAACCGCTTCAACGGCGGCTTCGGCGTAAATTGGCATATATTCGGCGTGGATATGCTTTTTGCAAGAAATACTTGGGGTATCGGAGTTTCGATGTTTCTATAACGGGCAACGGTCGCCTCCCGTTTTACTGCACTTCGCTTAATGAGCCTCTGCCCAATTTTTCGCAACACCTATATCGACTTCCAAAGGCACAAGCAATTTTGCGGCTGACGACATTTCTTCCTGCAATATTTTTTTTGCGAGTTCCACCTCATTTTCGGGAACTTCCGCGACAATTTCGTCGTGAACTTGCAAAAGCATTTTCATAGACGAATTTTCTTTCTTTATGCGCTTATGAATATTCACCATAGCGACCTTTACAATATCGGCGGCGCTCCCCTGAACAGGCGCGTTTGTCGCTACCCGCTCAGCGTTTGCCTGTTGCATTCTGTTTTCGGAATTTATTTCGGAAAGCGGCATTTTTCGTCCGAAAAGCGTTTTTGTAAATTCGTTTTGTCTCGCAGTCGCCTTAAATTTTTCTATGCAATTTTTTACCGTCGGAAACTGCGCAAAATATGTCTCTATAAACTTTTTCGCCTCGTAAAAACTTATTCCCAAGTTTTCCGCAAGCGAGTGAGCGCCCATTCCGTACATTAAACCGAAATTTATTGTTTTCGCCATTCGACGCATATTGTCATCGACCTCGTCCGGCGATACATCAAAGCACTTTGCCGCCGTTTGTTTGTGAATGTCAATGCCGTTTTTGAACGCAGAAATAAGTGTTTCGTCCTCCGAAAAATGCGCCAAAAGCCGAAGTTCTATCTGCGAATAATCGGCAGAAAGCAACACTTTTCCCTCCCCCGCTACAAATCCCTGACGAATTACTCTGCCGTCGGCTGTGCGTATGGGAATATTCTGCAAATTAGGGTCGCTCGACGAAAGTCTTCCCGTCGATGTTCCCGTTTGGTTGAACGAGGTGTGCAAACGCCCCGACACATAATTTAATTTTGCGGGAAGAGCCACAATATAAGTCGAAAGAAGTTTCTGCTTTTCGCGGTACTCCAAAAGTTTCGGCACAATCGGGTGATGGTTTTTTATTTTATCCAATACTTCCGCGTCGGTCGAAAATCCTGTCTGCGTTTTTTTTACGGGCGGAATACCTAATTTCACAAACAAAATATCGGCGAGTTGCCTCGGAGAATTTAAGTTAAACTTCTCATCGGCAAGCGAGTATATCTCTTCGGTAATTACAGCCAAGTCTTTACTGTATTTATTTTCGAGGGTGGCAAAGAGTTTTTTGTCGAGCATTATTCCCTCGTATTCCATATCCGCCAAAACCAGCGATACGGGCATTTCTATGGTTTCAAAAAGCGTTTTTGCCTCGGCGTCGAAGCTGTCTTCCAACACTTTTTTTAGTTTCAGCGGCAAAATTACATCCTCGGCGACGTATTCCAAAACGCTCTCTATGTCGCTTTCGGCAAAAGAGACTTTTTTTCGCCCTTTTCCTATAATTTCCGAAATAGAAATCGACGAAAGCCCCAAATAATTAAGCGCCAACGCCTCCAAATTAAATTTTTGCGTGGAGTTCAAAATATACGCGGCAAGCATAGTGTCAAATGAAATTCCCGCCAAAAAAATACCGTAATTTCGCAAAATTTGGCTGTCGTATTTTAAGTTTTGTCCGATTTTTTTTATGTTTCCGTTTTCGAGTATAGGCTTAATTTTTTGCACTGCTTTATCGACGGAGTAGTTTTTCGCCATAAGATTAGAATGTCCCAGCGGAATATAAAACGCCTCGTCTTCGGCAACCGCAAACGAAATTCCGACGATTGCCGCCGAGCGGGTTTCTAAAGATGTCGTTTCGGTGTCGAGCGAAACAAAGCCCGATTTTTCTATTAAATTCAAGAGTTCGTCTAATTTTTCGTCGGTATCGATTACTTGCGCCTTTACATTATTCATAACAGCCTCTTCGGCTTTTTCGACATCAGGCAGTTTTATTGTCCGCAAAAAATGCTCAAATTCCAATTCTTTGAAGATTTCTTTTACTTTTTCAGCATTAACTTGTTTTCGTTCGAATGATTTTTCGCTCAATTCAATCGGCACAGTTGCCAGTTCGGTGAGTTTGAACGATAATTCGAGCGCTTCACGGTCTTTATTTATCAATTCCGCATATTTTTCGCTTCCTGCCGACATCGGATTTTCGAGCAGATTTTTTACTGAGCCTGCCGCCTCTATTATTTTCAGCGCGCCTTTCGTACCTATTCCCGCAACTCCGGGAATATTGTCGGCGGCGTCTCCCATAAGCGCAAGCAAATCGTGGATTTTGTCGGGTGATACGCCAAATTTTTCGACAACCTGCTCCGTGGATATTTCGATAAACTTTGAATTTTTGTCGGGAGAAAGCATACTGATATTATCGTTCACAAGTTGCATCAAATCCTTGTCGCCCGAAACTATTTTTGCGCAATAAGTGTTTTTGTCGGCATATTTTGCGATGGTGTTTATTAAGTCGTCCGCCTCAAATCCCTCCATTGCAAAAAGCGGAAAGCCCAACGCGTTTACAATATCTGCAATTATTGGAATTTGGCTTCTCAGTTCGTCGGGCATCGGTTTTCGGTGCGCTTTGTATTCCGAGTAAATCTGATTTCTGAACGATTTTCCTTTTGGATCCATAACAACCACAAGCGACGCGTCGGGATACATTGCCTCCAGCTTAAAAATGTATGCAAGAAAGCCGAAAATCGCCGAAGTTGTCTGATTTTTTTTTGTTATAAGCGGCTTTGAAATCAGCGCGTAATGGGAGCGATAAATTAACGCGTGCCCGTCAATGATTATGATGTTTTTCATAAGCCGCTCATTTTCTCTTTTGCGATTTTTATGTCGTCAATACCAGATACCGACAAATGAAAATCAGCAAATTTTATTATTTTGTTTGCGCGCATAAGACCACCCAAAACCTTGGCAGGACCAACTTCGAGCATTGCTGAAAACTCCATATTTTTTATATATTCGCAAGACTCCCGCCAACGCACGGGTTCTATAAATTTGTTTGTGATTTGTTTGCAGATTTCGTCGCTTGTACTTTCTTCTTTTGCTGTTGTGTTCATAATAAATTTGCATTTCGGCGGCTTAATTTCTTCGCCTTTCACCCAGTCCGCAAACACATCTTTGGCGTGTTGAATAAAAGGCGTATGCCAAGGACCGACAACTGCAATTCGCTTGGTTTTTACGTGCATTTCTTCGGTAGCGTATTTTTCAAATTTTTCCAAGCCGTCTATTTTTCCGCTGACTACCGCCTGCGTTGGAGCGTTGTCGTTTGCAACAAAAACGCAATTCCCCACTCCCGCCTCATCAATCATTTTTTGACACACAACGCTGTCCGCAAGAAGCACGGCTGTCATTGTGCCGCCGCCGCAGATTTGTGAACTTTCGTCCATAAGAATGCCGCGAAAAGCCGAAAACTCAACCGTTTTTTGAGGGGAAAGCGAACCGATAACGCCCAATGCCGTAATTTCGCCGAGCGAATGTCCCATTACAACCGTGGGAACAATGCCTTCATTTTCCAAGAGTTTTGCGTAAGACAGCGAAATCGCCGAAATTGCAGGTTGCAAGATTTTCGCTTGATTAAAGCGCGCCTCGTCGTCGCCGAAAATTACGCTTGACAGGTCTGCCTTTACGGTATCCGAGCCGACTTCGAGCAATTCCTTAAAAAATTTATTGCCGCTGTCCCAAAGGTCTTTTCCCATTCCCAAGAAATGGCTCCCTTGCCCCGGAAGTTGAAACAATAATTCTTTCGCCATTAAAATCCTCCCCAATTTGCGAGTATTTCTTTTGAAATTATAATAATCTCCCTTGTTTTTGTAGTAAAATAATATTTGCGCGACGGTCGCCTCCCTTTTTTGTTTGCGCAAATAATATTTTCAATAAAATTATGGAAAAAACAGGAGAAATGCGCTCTTTATGACTAAACATTCACTTGTGGAAAAATATTTTAAGGGACAAACAGAGCTTGGTATTCCAAACCATTTGGTTTTGAATGAGAGTTTCGATTGGCTTAATACAAAGGCGGTCAGTCAAAAAGCGACCGTTGCGGTTGCCCCCAAAGTGAAAATCGAGGAAAAAACTGCAGTGAAAAAAGAAATACTGCAACCCGTTTCAGCGCATACCGAAGAAAAAATCACATACAAACCGCAAGAAGAAAGTTTTGAGCCATCCCTAAAAGCGGCGGAGCAAATAGCGCTTTATCAATCCGATAATCGCCGCGACTTATTGGTAGAACTCTACAACAAGCACAAAAATTGCGCCGCTTGCTCGCTTTGTAAAACGCGGAAAAAATTTGTTTTCGGAGCAGGAACAGCCTACACCGACGTTTTAGTTATAGGAGAAGCCCCCGGAGAGCAGGAAGACATCGAAGGAAAACCATTTGTGGGTGCGGCTGGGCAACTGCTTACAAAAATGCTTGCGGCAATCAATCTTGAACGCGACAAAATTTTTATTGCAAATATTCTTAAATGCCGACCACCGGGAAATCGCAAGCCGAACAGCTCCGAAATCGCTACTTGTTTCGGAATTTTGCGCAAACAAATCGAAATAATAAGTCCCAAGGCGATTTTGCTTTTGGGAGGCACGGCGGCAAATGCTATTTTGCAGACAATCAGCGAAAAATCGGTGGGCTCAATGCGCGGAATTGTGCATTACTACGAAGGCATTCCCGTAATCGTATCGTATCACCCGTCCGCGCTTCTTCGCGACGCCTCTTGGAAAAAACCCGCGTGGGACGATTTGCAGAAATTTGAGCGCCTTTTAAAGGAGATTAGAAATGTCGGATAACAAAAAAGAATACGAATACAAAGAAAAAAAGGCGAAAAGCGCAAGTTTGCTCGACGACGTGCGCGTTAAACCGCAAAGCATAGAACTCGAAAAATGTATTCTTGCCTCGGCGCTCCTCGACGAAGACGTTCACGAAGACGTAATCAGCGACATAAAAGATATGTATTTCTTCGACAAACGCAACGAAATAATCTTCAGAGCATTGCGCAAAATGGAAGAAGAACACAAGCCGCTCGACCATAATCTGCTAATAGAACAACTGAAAAGTATGGGACAATACGAACAAGCGGGCGGCGAAGCGTATCTGTCCGAACTCCTGACAACAACGGGAACAGGCACCAACGTAAAGCATTACATAAAAGAAATAAAAGACAAATGGCTCTTGCGCACGCTCATAAAAACTTCGGGAACAATATTAGACGAAAGTTATGAGACGGGCGCCGACGCCGAAGAAATGCTTGCCAAGGCGGAGCAAAGAATTTTTGACATAGCCAAAGGCGAAAGCGAAAAAAATGCCCCCGTTTTGCTGAAAACCATAATGCCCGAAATTTTTAAGGGTATAGAGCGCAATATGAAAAGCGACGGCGTCACAGGACTTCACACGGGTTTTCAGGAATTAGACGAAACTATGACGGGACTTCACCCCGGCGAACTCATTGTTATCGGAGCAAGACCGAGTATGGGTAAAACGGCGCTGGGACTTTCGATGGCTTTGGAAATGGCAAAAGTTAAAGATGTTAAGCCGATTGTGATATTCTCCATAGAAATGCCCGCAGACCAAGTTGTTCACAGATTTTTGTCGGCGGAGTCGAGCGTTAATTTGCGCAATATTCGCGGAGGATTAAGCGCCGAAGAACTGACATCGGTAATAAGCGCAGGAAAAATAATAAACGAACTTCCGATTTACATTTGCGACGGCAGTGTTTCAGTCACCGATATAGCCGCAAAAAGCAGGCGCATTGCCAAAGAACACGGCGGTTTGGGATGCATTATTATTGATTATCTGCAGTTAATAACCTCTCACACCGAAAACAAATCCTACAACCGCGAGCAAGAAGTATCGCAAGTTTCCAAGGCGCTGAAACACCTGTCCAAAGAACTGAAAGCGCCCATTGTTGCGCTCGCTCAGGTCAGCCGCGAAGTCGAAAAAGCACAGTCGCGCACGTCAAAAAGCGACGGAACAAAAGGAACAAACAAGCCGCGCCTCTCGGATTTGCGGGAATCGGGAGCAATCGAACAAGACGCCGACGCAGTGCTTTTTATTCACCGCGACAGTTATTATTTTGAAAAAGTAAAAGAAGAAGATATGGACGACGACCAAAAAAGGATATTCAAAAATATAAAAAACAAGGCGGAAATCATTGTAGCTAAGCAAAGAAACGGACCTACAGGCACGGTAGTAATCGGATATTTGCCCGAGTTTGCAAAATTCTGCGAGCCTCTGTCGGGAGGACACACGGACGAACACGAAGATTACGAAGGAGGGTTTTAATGCTAAAAACCGCAACAATCGGCTTTATGGACGGAATTTTTTCGTTTTTCGGCGCAATAGCCAGTTTCGGCAGGCTAACTTGGGAAGTATTTTCACGTTTCCCGCTGATTTTTCAAAACTTCGACCTGACAACAAAGCAAATGCGAATTATCGGAATTGGCTCTATCCCGCTCGTTTTGGTAACGGGCGCATTCGTCGGAATGGAGACGATAAAACAAGCAAATTATCAAATGCAGGGGCTTGTCCCTATGCGATATTTGGGCTATGCGGTAAGTAAGGCGTTAATCACCGAACTCGCCCCCGTAATAACGAGTTTTGTAGTATCGTCCAGAATTTCCACCGCGATTGCCGCCGAAATCGGAAGTATGCGCACCACCGAGCAATTAGACGCTATGTATTGCCTTTCGCTCGACCATATTCGCTACATAATTTTGCCAAAAGTTGTCGCCGCCGCCGTAATGTTGCCCGTTTTGGTAATATTTTCAAAGTTGGTCGGATTTTTTGCTTCGATATTTATTGCCTACCTTTTTATAGACGTTACAATGTTTACTTACCTCGAAGGGCTTCGCCTCTTTTTCTATGCGCCAGATATGCTTATAGGCACTTTCAAAACTGCCATATTCGGAGCGATTATTGCGCTTTCGGGCTCTTTTTTCGGTTTGGAATGCGTTAAGGGAGCGGAAGGAATAGGCGGAGCGACAACCAAAGCGGTTATGCTTTCGGCAGTATTGATTTTGATGTTTAACTTTGTTGTGGCAATGATTTTTCTTTAACAGAAAGGGCAAATCGAAATGAAAACAAAAGAACCTGTTTTAAGAGTACAGCATTTGGTTAAGAATTTTGGACCCAAGCGCGTGCTTAAAGGTGTCAGCTTTGAAGTGCAGGCAGGCGAAGTCGTCTGTATTATCGGACAATCGGGACACGGAAAAAGCGTGCTTATGAAAAACATAATGGGACTTATGCACCCCGACGGCGGGCAAATTCTGTTTAACGGCGACGTAATTGCCTCACCCACCACTCCCTCGTCAAAATACGACGAAGTTCGACAAAAATTCGGGCTTTTGTTTCAGGGCGCGGCGCTCTTCGACTCTATGACAATAGAGGACAATATCTCCTTTGCCCTGCGCGAAAGAACTACTTTATCCGACGAAGAAATCCGCAAAAAAGTCGAAAAAAGCATTTCGGTTGTAGGCTTAAATAACGTTTTACATCTTATGCCCGCCGACCTTTCGGGCGGTATGCGAAGCCGCGCGGCGCTTGCCAGAGCTATTGTTATGGAGCCCGAAATTATGCTTTACGACGAGCCGACTTCCGCACTTGACCCCATTATGACCGACGTGGTAAACGACCTGATTTTAGATATGCGGGCGCGCTTAAATATGACATCAATAATCATAACGCACGATATTTCGTCGGCGTATAAAATCGCAGACAAAATCGTTATGATTTACGAGGGAAACATAGTCTTCGACGGCACCCCCGGTGAAATTCGTTCGTCCAAAGACCCATACGTGCAAAAATTTATCCGCGGAAACAGAAAAGCCGACTACGCGTTCAAAGAAGGCGACGACAAAAACAACGGACACGTCGATGTCGAGGCATTGCAAAAAGCAATAAGAAACAGAAAGTTCGGTAGTATAAAATCGCTGAATGTAGCGCCGAAAACAAAATTTACGGAAGCTGTTTAATAAAAAAAGGGCGATTTTACAACCGCCCTTTTCTTTGAAACCTTTACCTTACTTATGCCCGTCAGTATCAAAAGAATACCGTGTTAAACTTGAAGTGCGCGTAAAAAGCAGGCGTTTGTCAAGCGGAAGTTCGTTTTTTTGGCAAACCGACTCATCAAAATAAATGGGCATATCCTCGACTATTGAAATTGCCACAATATCGGCAAAAAACAGCTCTATACAACGCGTTTTCCCTTCTGTTTCCAAGTACATTTCGCCCGAACCGGGTCTTTGATGCTTAGCGATAACCAATTTTTGAACTTTCCCGCCTATCTGCGATATGAGCTCGCTTATCCCGAAATACGGGTCAATCCCTCGAGCGCGCTGTTCTAAGAGGGTTCTCAGGTCAAAACCTATGGGCTCGGGAATTACCACGCTTAACTTTCCGCCGTCTGCGACATTGCTGAAAATAAGCATAGATTCAGCGTCCTCGCCGTCCCATTTTACCGCTTCCAAATACATTTTGAATATCATAAAACTTACGCCTTTCAATAAAAATTAAGAAAATGACGGCAAAATATACCTTCACCACGCATAAAAATAATATATTACCCGATGTTAGCGCCGTTTTTTCTGCATTCGTAGCTCAGTTGGATTAGAGCGTTGGTCTCCGAAGCCGAAGGTCGCAGGTTCGAACCCTGTCGGATGCATATTGTTTGGTATATTAAGATAATTATAGAAAACATAAAAGTAATAGTGGAGGTTTCGTGCAATTTTTTGCCAGAATAGTCGAAGACAAATGGGGAATTTCTCTTAACGCGGCGCTATCTATCTGTTCCCGATACGAAAGAGGAGATTCAATATATTTTTTGTCGGAATATTTGCCGATATTAGCGGAGTGCAGAATTGACGTAATCGCCGAAATCTATGCCTTTTTGGATTTGCAAAAAGAACTTGAACCTTTGCGTGAACAAGCAAGAAAAACGCTGAAATCAGCAAACATTTACGACGAAGACAAAGAAGAAGATATTTCTTTAAGCATTTCCAAAATCGAAATCGACGACATAGTTTCCGCCTACAAAATAAACTCGCAATCCAAAGGACGCGCAGCAATAGCAAACGGACTTTTGCCCCTTGCCGACTTGTTTGAAGGCGATTTTACGGGCGACATAAACGCCGAGGCTAAAAAATACGCAGACAAATCCAAGGGCTTGGAAAGCGCAGACGACGTAATTGACGGCGTTGTTGCAATATTGACCGACCGCATCGCTTTCGACGCCAACGCAAGATATTTGGTAAGAGCCTTAACTGCAAACGACGGAAATTTTGAAATAACAAGCAAGAAAAAAAGTGCAAAATACGATAAATTCAGCGGACATCACAATTTTTCGGCGATTTCGGACGAAGATTTGCTGTTCTTGCAAAATTCCGACGAGAATAAAGACATAAAACTTTCGGTTGTAGCGCCTGTTTTATATGGTTTGGAACTCTTAAAGCACCATTTTTTGCACTTTCCCGACGCGTCTTCCGCAAACATTGTAAACAGAGCGATTGTGGACGCGTGGAACAAATATTTGGCGCCAATGGCGCAAAACGCAATAAAAGACGATTTGCTTAATGCGGCAAGTGAAAGAGTTTCTCGCACACTTTCCACTCAAATCAGAGAAGCGTTAGAGCAAAAAAACAAAACAGTAAGCAAAAACGTTTTAATAATTTCGCAAGACAGCACGGAAGCAATAAATATAATAGTTGCGAATTACGCAGGCGAATGCTTTCGCGTTTCACAAGAAGACGTGCGCAATTACGGAAAACCGTTTAATTCGTCTAAAATAAAAACCGTTTTTGAACAGTGGCGGGCAAGTGAATTTATTCTTGTGGAAAATCCCGAACACGCTCAATTTATGAACGATGTAATTTCGATTACGGCAAACTCTTTCCAACAAAAACCGACAATCAGAAAAATCGAAGCAAACAAAAAGCCCTCGCCGCTTCTTAAGAACGAATTTGTAAAAAAACAGGTTAAAGATTTTGACAAAAATATCCAGAACGCATATACAGCGGCAATTAAATTGCTTGCTCCCGCGGCAATTATTTACGAGCCGCAAATTTTGGAGACACTGGCGCAATCCCCCGTAGTAAATTACATTAACGATGAAAAAATGCGGAAAATCGTCGATAGAAATTTAACCGTTTTACAACTCCAAAACGGCATAGAAATCGGAGAAAAAAACGACTATTTACTACTTTCTCTCGGCGCCGACGAAAAAGCTGTCGAAAACCTGCGAAAAGCGAAAAATTCGGGAGCGATAAAATGCAAACTTGATTTGGAAAATTGCGGAATTAGCGATGTTCTTTTTGTGAACATAAGCGGATTTGTCATTTTTCCGAGGTCAGGCGCAATTTTGGAAAAAACGCTTGTACACCCGCTGATGTTTGACTTGCCGCAAGCAGTAGCCGCCTCTCTTAACGCCTCGCTCGAAGATATAATTCTCAATGAAAAACTAATTGCCGAATATGAAAGCGAAAATCCGACCGAGGATTATTTTGTCCGCGAAAAACTTGCAAAACAATTAAAAATAGGCGCAAAATACGTGTCTATACCGAGCGGAAATCACCATCAAAGGACGTCTTGGAGAGATATTCCGATTGGTTCAACCGCAAACGGTCGCATACGAAACATAACGGATTTCGGAATTTTTATCGATATAAACGCAACAACCGACGGATTAGTTCATATTTCGGAAGTGCCGCAACATTTATTGCCAGACTTGCAAGTAGGCGACAAAATTCCTGTTAAAATCCTTGACGTGGACAGCAAAAAGCGAAGAATTGCTCTTACGATGAAACTGCAAACAGCAAAAGTCGGCGATTTGTTATCATATTTCAGCGAAAATGCGTAGGAGCTTTTTATGAAAACCGATATGAAAACTTGGGTGCAAAACCGAATTGTGCAAGAGCAAATCAACAAATACCTGAATAAAGACGGAAGCGATTTTATTGACGAAAATTTAATTGCAAACGCGCTCAAAAACCAAGCAAATCCCGATAAAAATTACATTCGCGAAATCATAGAAAAATCCAAGTCGCTCGAGACGCTTTTACCCGAAGAGACCGCCGCGCTCTTAAACGTAGAAGACAAAGATTTGATTGCCGAAATGGAAAAAGCGGCATTAGAAATAAAACTAAAAGTTTACGACAACCGAATAGTCACTTTTGCGCCGCTTTATCTGTCGAGCAAATGCGTAAACGGATGCGAATACTGCTCTTTCAGAGCGCAAAACTGTCAAAGCGTGCGTCGTGTTCTTACAATGCCCGAAGTTGAGCGGGAAATAAAAACGCTCGCAGGCGAAATCGGACACAAACGCTTAATTGTCGTTTACGGAGAACACCCCGAAAGCGATGTAAACTACATTGCCGAAAGCGTAAAAACAATTTACGGCGCAAAATACAAAACAAAAAAAGGATTAGGGCAAATTCGCCGCGTAAACATAAACGCCGCGCCTATGAGTATAGAGGAATTGAAAATCCTTAAAGATGTCGGAATAGGCACATACCAGGTTTTTCAGGAGACGTATCATAGAAAAACATACGAAAAACTGCACCCGTCAAACACCATAAAAGGCAATTATCATTGGCGATTATACAGTATGCATCGCGCTTTTGAAGCAGGCATAGACGACGTAGGAATAGGCTCGTTGTACGGACTTTCGGACTGGAAATTCGAGGTTATGGCAACTCTTCTGCACGCCCGCGAACTCGAAGCAAAATTCGGCGTAGGTCCGCACACAATTTCGTTCCCACGCCTCGAAGCCGCCAACAACGCTCCCGGAATTGACGCAACAAAAAGCACTCATTTGACGGACGAGCAATTCAAAAAGGTAGTTTTGTGCATTCGCCTTTCCGTTCCCTACACAGGAATGATTTTGACCGCCCGCGAAAACCAAAAAATCCGCGACGCAGTTATTCCGCTCGGCATTACGCAGACCGACGCAAGCAGCAAAATCGGTCTCGGCGCATACAGCGAAAGCATAGACGCAAGCAAACAAGAAGCAGTTCGCCAGCAATTTATTTTAGGCGACACCCGCTCCTTGGACGAAGTTGTCCGCTCTCTTGCAAAACAAGACTTTATCACGTCGTTTTGCACGGCTGGTTATCGCTGCGGAAGAACGGGGCAAAAAATTTTAGACGCGCTAAAAAGCGGACACGAGGGTCAATTCTGCAAATTAAACGCAATTATAACCTACCGCGAATGGCTCGACGACTTCGCCTCCCCCGAAACAGTCGCTTTGGCAGAGCCGATAATTCAAAAAGAAATTGCAGAAGTAAAGGTTAAAAATCCGAAGATGTACGACGCGCTGATAAATTATTACGAAAAAACCAAAGACGGAGCGAGGGATTTGTATTTTTAGAGGCAGTTGCCACTTTTCTTGTTGCATAATGCAAGGTAAAATTAAAATTCTACCCTCAAAAACCCCGACAAGCCAGAAAGCAATATCGTTTTTACTAAATCTCTTCTGCCGATTTTATCGCTGATGTTCCGATCGTCGCTACTGCCGTCTCCCATATATTTTGCTATGCCGAAAGGAACGCCTATAATATTTCTTAATCCGAAGTTTATGTTTACTCTGTCTCTTATGTTTAGATTTGGACTTTTCAAGTAATACAAAACAAACGGAAATCCAGTGTTATTCAAGTTTTGCGTTAGAACTTCCCGCCCCTCTCTGCCGCCGAAAAATCTTTTGTACAAGTAATGAGCGTCCGCGTTAAAATCACCGCTGAAAATATTTGCCGCTCCGACTACAAAGTGATGTTGTAAGATTTTTCGCTGTAATTCAAACGAGAAAGCAGTCCAAACAACAAACGCGTTTACAGTTCCGTCTATATTAAAAAACATATACGGGAACAAAAAATACTGCTGATTTGCAGGACTTAACGAGCCGCTTGCCGAAAGATTTACGTAATTTGCACCTAATATTCCGTTTAATTTTAACAATCGTTGCGGCAAAAACAAATGCCTATAATTTATGCCGAAAACATAATTTTCTGAATTAAAAAGCGGCATTTCGTTGTTATTTACAATGTTAAGGGCAAAATTTTGGTGTGAAACGCCGATTTTATGTCGCTCTCTAAACTCCGCCGACAAGCCGAAATGCAAAAGATAAGGAACATCGGGCTTCCCAAAAAAATAGTGAAAATCCCCGTCCTCAAATCTTCCACGCGCAAACAAAAAAGACGGAGTAAATCTAATGTCTCTGATATTCAAGCCCAATTTTGAGCCAAGATAAAAACCGCGCGCTCCGTAATTTGTGATTAGTCTTTGACTTCCTCGATGTGAAAACGGAATTTCGATTTCGGATTGGCTTAAAAAGCCCGCTGAAATTTGCGGCGAAATATTGCCGAAGTCGAATTTTGCGGAGTAGCCGAAACGGATAATGTCAGTAGAAAACCAAGGCAAATCCGAGCTGATTTTAAGAAAATTTAATTCGTTTGAAAAATTCTTGTGATTGTTGTAATTTATGCCGCCATCCCAAAAGGACATTTTGTCGTCTCGCCAATAAAATAGAATTCCGCTTTGAGTAGATATTTCAAAATTTTGGGCGAAACAGAGTTTTACTAAAAGCAAAACTCCAATCCACCCAAAAATCAGTTTTTTCGGAAGTGTCATTTTATCTTATGTTGTGATACTTCTCAAAAAGCACCCTTGCAAGCGACGGCGGAAACATCGGGAGTATCTCGTCTTCTATATCAAAATCGGGGAGATAAACCATAATGTCGCGTATCGTTCGACTTCTGAATTTAAGACCTATGTCTCTGCCTGCGTTGTTTAGTACACTCTCATAGTTCTGACGTGTAAGTTGCACGCCGCTATCCCGACAGAAAAACATAGGTATTCTGTTGTTTTCGGTATAAAACAGGTTATGCAGACGGAAATATCCTTCTTGGAAAAACAGCCCCATATCCACGCCGAAAAGAACATCCGACCTCGAAGTTGAAGAAGTTGGCCACCTGCCTGTTGTCGGGTCTTCGGGAACATAAAATCTTCCGCCGTTTTGAATTCTCGAAATCAAAATATCCAAACCTTCGTTTATTGTCCGATAAGCGTCTGTAATTGCCGTCGGATATAAATTGTTTCCCAAAATCGCCGTGTATGACGCTTGAAGCCCTCTGATTGACCGCACAAAAGTTTCTCTTGCGGCTGCCATTTTGCCCGGTCTTGCTTCTAAAAAGTTATTAACAAACGGCAAATCGTTGTGGTTCATTGCCTGAAGTCGTCCGTGCCAATAATTTTCATTGCTCTGCCAAGAGTGCCTGAATACGCTGAGGTTGGTGTTCCAATCATAAGCCGCTACCCACTGCAAACTTGCTTTTATGCCAAGCATCGTAGAAACAATTGCGTTTATTTCCGCCCAGCCGACTAAATCGTACTCGGTAATCGGGGTAAACTCATCTAAATGCAACGCCTGAATAAAGTCCCTGCTGAGAGTTATTCTTTCGGTTTTTCTGTTTTCCAATCTCACAATTCTGTTTTGAGCGTTTTGGAAATTCTGACCGAAAACCGCATCTATAAGTTCGTCTAAAACGTTATTGAAGCCGTGCCTGTTATTCTCGACAAGATTTGCAAATAAAAGCAAAGTCCAAGTATTGAAAGTATGCACATTGTTTGCACCAAGCGTTTCATCAAACCAAGAATTGTTTCCCCGCAACCAACTCGGAACATTCAGTCCCGGCATTTTGTTCGTTCCGTATCTCGGCGTTTCGGAAACAAGGACATAATGACAGTTCCATCCGTCGCATTCCTGTAAATAATATCCCGGTCTATCAATTCCGATATACCACGATTGACCAACTGCCCATTCGCCGTACCAAGAAGCCCATCTTCCGTTGACTTCGATGCTGTAATCCATCCAATTTTGTTGATAATTTCTCATCCAATCGGTGCTGAACAACGCGTTGAGCTGATTAGGATAATCGACAAAACCAAAGCTATTTCTGAATAAATTCACGACTTGCGGAGAAACGCTTATTCTTGCAATTTGCGCCATAGTCGAATAAATAATCGCTCTCGGGTCGTCGGGATTTGCGCGAAACGCGTTTTCGAAATGTTGCACGGCTTCGTCATACCGCCCGCTTCGCAGAGCGCTGTTGCCCGATGTAAGATTTTCTTCTAAGGTTCCACCGCCTCCGCCTCCTCCACCGCCGCCTCCTCCGCCGCCACCGCCACTGCCGCCGCCGCCAATGTCTGAGCAGGAAATAAACAAACCGACAGCTATCAATAAAAGCAGTCGAACAAAAACACGAAACATCCTGTGTGTGTTATCAAGATTTTCAGACATAATAAATGCCTCCTTTTCAATTAAATTAAACACCGTGTATCTATTAACAAACAACAAAGTCCGAAACTTATTGTTAATTATTTTCAGTAAAAATACGTTATGCTACAGACAATTTGCAAATACTAAATACCACATTTAGAGTTTTTTTGCGACTCAACTGCAAATTTACATCATTGCTCAATTTTTCTGTTAAAGAGTGCCGAAATTCCAAACGGCGCTTAAACCTATAAAGTCGTAGCCGCTACTTGTTTCCGTTAAAGTGCCGTTGGAAAAATGTCTTATAAAAAATTCCAATCTTAACTCGTCTATAACCTGAAAGCCCAAAGCGACCTTTTGGCCGAAAGTAAACAGCGAACTTATTCTGTCGGTTTTTTCGGATTTTATGTATGCTCCGATGCCTAAACTGAGATACATCCGCCAAAGTTGAGGCGTAAAGAAATCTTGCGACAAACCGGCTATCCAATTATTGTAGCGAGAAAATTCTCCCGCGCCTCTGTGCATTATAAATTCCGCGTTTCGCCTTACGGGCAATCTAAAAAAATGATACGGCTGACTGTAAGTAATTCCTACGCTGTATAATCTTTCAAATCTTAAATCTTTGTGGTCGCGTATGCCTTGCCCTAAAACTAAAGCCAACTGTTGCTTTTTTTCTTCAAAAGCAGGATTTTCAAACGGAAATTCGGCAAAAACCGCGCCAAAAAACAAGAAAACGATACAAATAAAACTTTTTTTTCCAAACATTCTCAAAACTCCACAATTTTCAATTAAATTAAATACCGTGTATCTATTAACAAACAACAAAGTCCGAAACTCATTGTTAATTATTTTCAGTAAAAATATATTTTTTTCAACAATTTACGCAATGATTTTCGGAAAAAACAATATATTTTTACCCTTATTTTCAGAGACGTATAGAGTTGTCCGCCTTTTTTATTTTGGCAAATATTATTTTCGGAGTGAAAAGATAAAAGCGAAATTGCGTTTTAAGGAGAAATGTAAATGGACTTGATTAACTTCGAGAAAAATCTGTTTGATGAAATTTCGCTAATGATTGAGCATAGTCGCCGTACCGTATCCTTGCAGGTAAATGCGTCTGTTATTCTAACTTTTTGGCAAATCGGAAAACGTGTAAATGAAATCATACTTCAAGACAAACGCGCCGAATACGGAAAGCAAATCGTAGCAGCGTTATCTACGCAACTGAAAGAGAAATATGGGAAAAATTTTGAAGCAAGAAATTTGCGGAGAATGATTCAGTTTGCCGAATTATTTGAAGATATTGCAATTGTGTCGACGCTGTCTACACAATTGAGTTGGTCGCATTTTGTAGAACTTTTGCCCCTAAAAACAAACGAAGCGCGGCTCTATTATGCCAAAGATTGCGCAGAACGACAACTTGGAATACGTGAACTTCGAGATATGATTTCACGTAAAGCGTTTGAAAGAAAAGAAATTGCCAATAACCAATTCGGCAATTCTGACAACAAAATACCACTTGATACATTCAAAGACCCTTATCTTTTTGATTATATGGGGCTAAGTGATGAATATCTTGAAGCGGATTTGGAAGCGGCAGTGTTGCGAGAACTTGAAAAATTTATACTTGAGTTTGGAAAGGGGTTTACGTTTGTCGCTCGCCAGAAAAGAATGATAATAGACAACAAGGACTTTCATTTAGACCTTCTTTTTTATAATCGAAACCTTAGGCGTTTAGTGGCGGTTGAACTTAAACAAGGAAATTTTGAAGCCGAATTTAAGGGGCAAATGGAGTTGTATCTGAAATGGCTTAATCGTTATGAGCGAAAAGTTGGAGAAGAAGAACCAATCGGACTGATACTTTGCGCAGAAGGCAGTCGCGAACAAATAGAACTTCTTGAGATGGATAAGGCAGGTATAATGGTATCGCAATATTGGACAAATTTACCGCCAAAAGTCGAATTTGAACAAAAAATACATAAAATATTAGCCGAAACTCGTGAAAGAATGAAACGGCGGCAAATACTTTTGGAAAACAACTAAAAAAAAGGAAGAAAATTTATGGGTATCGGTTTATATCCGGGGACGTTTGACCCTATAACGCTTGGACACGCGGATATTGTTGCTCGAGCGCAGAGGATTTTTACGAAAATTTATGTGGTAATTGCAGATAATCCTAACAAAAAATGTATGTTTTCGGCGGACGAGCGGGTTGAGTTTGCAAAGGATTGCCTTAAAGATTACGAAAATGTCGAGGTGATAAAGCACTACGGACTTGTTATAGACGCGGTTGCGCAAACGGGCGCTTCGACGATTATAAGAGGGCTTCGCACGCTTTCGGATTTTGATTACGAGTTCCAGATGACATTTACGAACAGGCAGCTTAACGACAAAATCGACACTATTTTCCTTATGACCTCGGCGCGCTACACAAATTTGAGTTCGTCGCTTGTGAAAGACTTGTCGAAATACGGCGGAAACGTCGAAAAATATGTTTCACCGATGGTGGCGGCGGCATTAAAAAGCAAGTGTTCGCAATAAAAAATGATTGCCCCTTGTGTGTGGGCGCGGTAAAAATGTATTTTCCGTCTTGAAATTTTAGCGAGTATGGTGGAATCGGCAGACACGGCGGTCTTAGAAGCCGCTACCGAGAGGTGTGGGGGTTCAACTCCCTCTACTCGCATTTAAAAAGACTTTAACAATAAAATAAATAGGGAGTTTTTGGAAAATGAGCACAAAAGTAGAATCGGTGAATGAATGGAAAAAACGGATTTTAGTGGAAATCCCAAAAGAAGAAGTGCAGGCGGAATTCGATAAAATTTTGAAAGACGTTGCAAAAAAAGTCGATATTCAGGGCTTCCGAAAAGGCAAAGTTCCCGAAAAAGTTGTGATTTCAAGATACGGCGAAGGTATGATTATGGAAGCGACCGAAAAACTTATTTCGCGCTCTTTCCATAAAGCGTGTATGGACAATCAATTAAATCCCGCGGGCGACCCTGTTTTTGAAGATACGAAAATCAATCCCAAGGAAATTGACGCGATTTCTTTTGCGGCGGTTATAGAAATTGACCCCGAAATAAAAATTGACGGCTATAAAGACCTTAAAGTTAAAATAAACGAAGTGAAAGTCGAAAACAACGAAATTGACGCGATTATTGACACTATAAAAAATCAGCGCGCAGAGTTAAACGAAACAAACGAACCGATTAAAAAAGGCGACGTGGTCGGAGTAGAATACGAAAACATCGTGATTGACGGCGCAAAAGCCGAAACTTTTCCCGCTACAAAAATGTTTGAGGTCGGAAACGCAACTCTTCCCGAATTAAACACCGAACTTACAGGCAAGAAAACGGGAGACAAAAAAGATATTTCCTTTACTTTCCCTAAAGACTATCCGCTGAACGATTATGCCGGAAAAAAAGCGTCCGCAACTGTAGAAATAGTACAAGTAAGAGCGAAAACGCTTATTCCGCTTGACGAAGAGTTTTTCAAACAAATCGGAACAACGGCGACAAACGAAGAAGAGTTAAAGGTTATTGTAAAAGATAACGTTCTAAACAAAAAGAAAAACGAAGCAAGAGACGAAGCCTGCGAAAAAGCAGTTGACGAACTTCTCAAAAAGAACGACTTTTACGTTCCCGAAGGACGCATAAAATACTACATTGAAAATCTTCACAAAAACGAAGCGCATTATTTCAACGCAAAAAATCCTCAGCCGAGCCTTGAAGAGTACCTCGAAAAAAGAAAAGACGAGGCGACAAAGGCAATTCGCCGATTCCGTATTCTCGACTATATTGTTAAGACGGAAAATATAAAGGTGAGCGCGGAAGATGTTGACGCGTATATCGAAAATATTGCAAAAATGTATAACTATCCGTTTGAACAATTTAAAGAATCGCTCAGAAAAAACGGCGAAACCGTACAAATTCGCGAAGAATTGAAAATTGCAAAAGCGCTCAACTGCCTTATCGGCGAAGTAAAATGGGAAGATGCGAGTAAATGATAAACTTTGCCAAATATCACGGATTGGGGAACGAGTATATCGTTATTGACAAAAAATTCGCTGATTTTTTGAGCAAAGATAATATTATTCGCATTTGCGATGTGCATTTTGGGGTCGGCAGTGATGGAATATTGCTTGCCGACCTCGACAAAACCGACGGCAAATTCGCCGTAAAGATATTTAATCCGGATGGAGGCGAAGCGGAAAAGAGCGGAAACGGTCTGCGGATTTTCTCGCGTTATCTCTTTGATTGCGGTTTGGTGAAATTAGGTGAAGAATTTAAAATAAGCACTTTGGGCGGTCTTGTGAAATCCACTGTTATCGATGAGAATTTGGTAAAAGTAGAGATGGGCAAGGTAAGTTTTTTCGCGATAAATGAAAAAATCTCGGTTTTAGACGAAGAGTTTTCATTTTGCGAAGCGAACGTCGGAAATCCGCACTGTGTTATTGTTTTAGACAAAATATCTTGCGAAATCGCAAAAAAATACGGAAGCGTTATAGAAACTGACAAGCGCTTTGTAAATCGCACAAATGTTCAATTTGTAAAAATCATCGACAGAAGAAACATAGAAATACAAATTTGGGAACGAGGAGCGGGCTATACGCTTGCTTCGGGAAGCTCATCGACAGCGGCGGCGGCAGTTGCTAAAAAATTAGGGCATTGCGACAGTGAAATTACCGTATCTATGGCGGGTGGAAAACTGCAACTTTGCTTTGACGAAGACTTTAACGCTACAATGAGCGGCGCAGTGCAAAAAATTTGTACGGGCGAAATAACAGCCGAATGTTTTGCCGACTTTTAATAAGAATATTGGCATCTTTTATCTTTTTTTAATTTACTATTTTCACTTTTTTTGATTTTAGCCTTGACAAATATTTTGCCTATATATTATTTTCTTGCTATAAATGAGAATAATTCTTATTTAGGAACAATTATCATTGGAGGTTTATATATGTCATTGATTGGCAAAAAAATTGAGAATTTTAAGGTGCAAGCGTATTTGAACGGTGATTTTAAGGAAATTACGGACGCGGACTTAAAGGGGAAGTGGTCTGCTTTTGTGTTTTATCCTGCAGACTTTACTTTCGTTTGCCCGACGGAATTGGGTGATTTGGCGGATAATTATGAGAAGTTTAAGGCGGCGGATTGCGAGGTTTACAGCGTTTCTACAGACACGCATTTTACTCACAAGGCGTGGCACGACGCTTCCGAAACCATTAAAAAGATTAAGTATCCTATGCTTGCAGACCCGACTCACAAGTTGGCGGAACTTTTTGAGGTGCTTATCCCAGAAGAAGGTTTGGCGCTTCGCGGTTCGTTTGTGCTGAACCCTGAAGGCGAAATTGTTGCGTATGAAGTAAATGCGCTCGGTATAGGAAGAAACGCCGAAGAACTTTTGAGAAAAGTGCAAGCGGCGCAGTTTGTTGCAAAACACGGCGACCAAGTCTGCCCCGCAAATTGGAAACCCGGCGAAGAAACGCTTAAACCCGGTATTGATTTAATCGGAAAACTTTAAAAAAGGAGTAGAATTATGGAAAACAATAAGTATAGATCTATAGTAAATCTTGACTTTCAGTATGCTCACAGATTTATGAATTGGCCAAGAGAAGCAAAACATCTTCACGGACATTCGGGGCTTTTGAGCATAGAACTCGAAGACGAAGTTGACCCTATAACAGGTTTTGCGCATCCGTGTAAAGAGGGAGTAAAAAAAGCGTGGGAAGTTTGCGACCATTTTCACCACGCAACATTGTTTCAGGAAGGCGACCCGCTGCTTGACGCGGTTCTTGCGGTGTACGAAAAAGAAGGTATTATTAACGACCCGAAAAATTGTGTTCCGCTCAAAAAGATTGAGCACGAGCTTGCTTGGTCATATCCGGAATACAGAATAGTAGTTACCAAAAAAGTTTCTACTTGCGAAAACCTTTGCGAACTTTTTTATGAGCTTCTTAAAGATAAGATGCCCATCAAAAAAATAACTTTCAGGTCGTCTTTAATGAATGCTGCGAGCAAGGAGTTCTAAATGAATTCTGTTTATGACTTGATAATAATCGGCGCGGGACCTGCGGGTCTCAGCGCTGCTATTTATGCGGGGCGCGCCAAACTTAAAACGCTTGTTATAGAGCGTTCGGACATTGGCGGGCAAATTAAAATTACCTCGGACGTGGTTAATTATCCGGGAATTCCGTTTACGAGCGGTAAAGATTTAACCGAAAAAATGAAAGAGCAGGCAGTTGGTTTCGGCGTAAAATTTATTACGGACGAAGTAGTTGAAGTCGATTTTTCAAAAGACATTAAAGAGTTAAAAACAAAATTTAACGAAGTTTATCAGTCTGTCGGAGTGGTTATCGCAACGGGAGCAAGACCGCGCAAACTCGGATTTGAGGGCGAAGCGGAATTTGCAGGGCGCGGGATTGCATATTGCGCAACTTGCGACGGCGAACTTTTTGCAGGCAAAGACATTTTTGTTGTCGGCGCGGGATTTGCGGCGGCGGAAGAGGCGATTTTCCTTACGCGATTTGCTCGAAAAGTTATTGTAATCGCGCGCGAACCCGAATTTACTTGTGCAAAAAGCATAGCCGACCAAGTTATGGCGCACGAAAAAATCGAGGTTAAGTTTAACACGGAATTGCTTTATGTTCGCGGCGATAAAGTCGTCAAAGAAGCAAAATTTATCAATAATCAAAGCAAAGAAACGTGGGTTCATCACGTAAAAGAAGGCGACAACACTTTCGGCGTTTTTATTTTTGTAGGATACGAACCGCTCGGCGCAGTATTTAAGGAACGCGTGGAAATGGATAATTTCGGCTATATTTTAGCGGACGAAAATATGCAGACTAACGTTAACGGCGTTTATGTTGCGGGCGATATCCGACCAAAAAGATTGCGCCAACTTGTTACCGCGACTTCGGACGGCGCAATTGCTTCCACAAGCGTTGAAAAATACATTGAGCACAAAAAAAACGAGCTGGGAATTGTAAGCGAAAAAGAAGAGGACGACGCGCGGCAAGGCGACTCAAACTTCTTCTCACAAGAGGCAATTACGCAAATAAAGTATGTAATGGAACGTTGTCAAAGCCGCGTAAAAATAAACGCCGTATTGCTCGAAAACAACAAACTGTCGGACAGCATAAAGAGATTTTTGGACGATTTTTCTCAGATTACCGACAAAACGGAGATAAAAATTTTCAAGAAAGGCGAAAATCAAAGTTTAGAAAACGAAATTTCGACCGAACTTTATCCTGTAATTGCGTTGTTTGACGAGGCGGGGAAATATTCGGGCGTAAATTTTCACGGAACGCCCGCGGGACACGAACTCGAGTCGTTTATTCTTGCTATATATAATGTAGCGGGACCGGGGCAAAAAATAAGCGAAGAGCTCTCCCAAAAAGTAAAAAACCTCGGGCGTATCAATCTGAAAATCGGAGCGTCTTTATCTTGCACGATGTGTCCCGACGTTGTTCAGGGGTGCCAGAGAATTGCCGCGTTAAACGATAAAATCACGGCGGAAATGGTGGATTTATATTATTATCCCGAACTGAGAGACAAGTTTGACATAATGAGTATTCCCGCCCTAATTATCGACGATAGCGACGTCGTTTTCGGCAAAAAAAGTCTTGAAGAATTGCTGGAGATTTTGCAGAAAAAATAAATTTATCAGTATTTTGTTTTATCTGCGGTTTTAGGTTTGGCGCGCATAGTATTTTTTTAATGGAAAGGAGTATAAAAGTATATGAATGCCAAAAGAAATACTATTCAGCGCCGGCTTATTTTGGACGCAATGAAAGAACTCGACGTACACGCAAACGCCGAGCAAATTTATGATTACATTAAAAAAAAGCATTCGTCCGTAAGTAAGGCAACGGTTTACAGAAATCTCCGTCAAATGGTTGATATGGGCGACCTTTTAAGTATCGGCGACTTTTACGGTTCTACGCATTACGACCATAATCCCCGCAGCCATCATCATTTTGTCTGCGAAAATTGTCGAAAAATCTTTGATGTGGAAGGCAGATTTTCCGACTTGCGCGAACAAATTTCGGGGATAGACGGTTTTGACGTTAAGGGCTATAATTTAAATTTCAAAGGATTGTGCGAACTGTGTCGTTGAAATAAATAGCCGTATTAAGTGAAAAATTAGCGGGAAGGCGCAATCCTTCTCGCGCTTTTATGTATTTTTATGCTGAAATCTATTGTGAAAAAACAATTAAGGAGACATTTGTGTCTAATAAAAAAACAATAAATCTTTACGCCGCGCAGAAAAAGCGGATGTTTAAGATTATTTCGACCCCCGAAATCGGACTGCTCGAGAATATGGGTTTGCGCGCGGGAGTAAAAATCACTCTGCAAAACCGATACGCATTCGGAGGTCCCGTGCTTTTGCGAGTTGCGGACGCTTATTCCATAGCCCTCGGTAAAGATATAGCAAGCCAAATAACGGTTTGCGAAACTAACGACGAGGAGGACAAGGCGGCGTGAGTAATTCCAAAAAACAAAAAGGGCGTCATTGCGCAAAGACGAATAAAAGAATATTGCTCGTCGGAAATCCGAATGTCGGCAAAAGCGTTTTTTTCAGCGAATTGACGGGCATTAAAGTTGTAAGTTCAAACTATGCGGGAACAACCGTAAATTATATGGAAGGCGCGCTTAAAGCAAATTCCGCATACACGCTTATAGACGTGCCGGGGACGTATTCTTTGTCGCCGACCTCCCAAGCGGAAGCCGTGGCGACCGATTTGGTAAAAAAAGGCGCGGATGCTATTGTCTGCGTTTTGGACGCGACCAATCTCGAGCGAAATTTATGCCTCGCTTTAGAATTGCAACAGTGCGAAATTCCTATGATTTTTGCGCTTAATATGGTGGACGTTGCCGAGAGAAACGGCATAAAAATAAGCTCAAAATTGCTCGAACAGGAACTCGGCGCGCCCGTTATTATGACAGTCGCCGTAAAAAAACAGGGGCTGAAAGATGTCGAAGAAGAACTGAAAAAACTCTTTAAGGAAACGGACGAGACGGACGTTGCCTGCGGTCATTGCTCTACTTGCCCGTCAAATGTTCAGTGCAATCGCGGCGTGGCTATATGGTCGAGCGCCAAAGAAATTACCAACAAAGTGAGCAAAAAAGACAAACTTAAACCTTCGTTTATCGATAAACTCGGCGAGGCAATGGTAAATCCGTTTCCGGGGCTTCCTATTGCGTTCTTGGTTTTGTTGGCTCTTGTCGGCGTGGTGCGGTTTGGCGGCGGCGGATTGCGCGTGCCTCTTATTGCGCTTACGGACGGCGTAATTATCCCGTTTTTCAGAAACCTGTTCGAGAACATTTTCGCCTTTTTTGCAGGAGACGGCGGCAATTTGAGCTATCGTTTTCTGTATTACGACGGCGGATTTCAGACGGGACTTCGTATGTTTACCGACGGCGCTTGGCACACGGTTGTCGATGGCGGTTATGCGGCGGTCTGCGGTTTTGCCTGCGTGCTTTTAAACGTTTTAGTCGGCGAATACGGCATTTTTGTAATAAGTTTTCAATGGATAATCGCGCTTATTTTGCCATACGTTTTTGCGTTTTATCTGGGTATTTCGTTTTTGGAGGACTCGGGATATTTGCCTCGGGTAAGCGTTTTATTCGACAATATTATGCGTAAACTCGGCGTTCAGGGCGGCAGTTTAATACACGCGTTTTTGGCGCTTGGCTGCGCTGTTCCCGCTATTATGGGAAGCCGCGCGGCGACAACCGAAAAAGAGCGTTTGGTGATTGCGACCGTTATCTGCGTTGCCATTCCGTGCATTTCGCAAATCGGCGCGCTTATCGCTTTAATGTCCGCGTTTTCGTGGTGGATGATGCCTCTGATGTTCTTGTTTGCAATATTTTTGCTCGTCATAACGGCTCTTATCGCAAGCAAAATAATAAAAGGAAAAGTGGACGCGCTTATTATTGAAGTCCCCAATCTTTTGCTTCCCGAGCCGAAAGCGTATTTCAGAAAACTGAAAATTCGTATGAAACATTTTATGCTCGACGCGGAAGTTCCTATGCTTATAGCGGTGTTCTTGGCGGCTCTTCTTGCGGGAACGGGAGTTATAGGCGTTATTGCGGACAATCCGCAAGTGCAAAGCGTTGTAAGCGGCTGGCTCGGAATGCCTAAAGAAGCGGTAATATCTTTAATTCTGGGAATTGTGCGCCGCGAAATGTCGGTTGCGCCTCTGCTTGCTCTAAATCTCACGCATTTGCAGGCGTTTGTGGCGGGAGTGGTTTCGCTTATGTATCTGCCCTGCCTTTCGGTAATAGGAATTTTGGCTAAAGAATTTAAGGTTAAATTTGCGGTAATTATTTTCTTTTCAACCGTTCTTTCGGCAATTTTTGTAGGCGGACTTATAAATCAAATTGTGCGCTTAATTTTTGGCGTTGAGTAAAAAAAACAGGCGAAAATTGCAATGAAAATAACGAAATTTACCAGAGTTTTAGAAAAATTAGCGGCGAAAACAAAGCCGCTTTTTTGGCTGAGTTCTAAATATTATTGCAGCGTTATTCAAAAAGAAATTCGCCTCGCCGATATAAAAAAAGACGACCATATTCTATGTATCGGCGGCGGGAATTGCCCGTTCAGCGCGATTTTGTTCCACAAAAGAACAGGGGCGAAAATAACCGTAATAGACAACGAGCCGAATTGCCAAAAAACCTCGCAAAAACTCATAAAAAGTATGGGGCTAAACGAAAATATCTGTGTTAAATGCAAAGACGGCGGCTGTCCGTTCTTTGACTTATCGAAGTTTACGGTGGTGCATTTCGCCTTGCAGGTGAGCCCTGTAGAAGAGGTGTTTTCTAACATTTTAAAGCGCGTGTCGCCGGGCACAAAACTTTTGGTGCGCCGTCCGAAAAACACTTTGGAAAAAATGTATTGCTGCTTGGATAAAAGCAAATTCGGAGAATGCAAATGCGTTAAACATACAAAATCCTGCAATATCGGTTGCACTCTGCTCTACGTAAAAAAAGGAGAAGCGGAGTGAGAAATCGCGAGAACATCGGCGACAACGTCAGCAACAACGCAGGCGAAAATATCAGCGACAACGCGGTAAGGGCAGGTTTGAAACCTGCCCTTACAAGATACATTTTCGGTGCGCTAATAATCATTGCGCTGATATTTATTGTATTAAAATTTCCCGATTTTCGCCACGGTTTTTTGGAAAGCATAACAAAAATCCCGCTTTGGTCTATAGTTTTGCTTGCGGGAATTCAGATAATAACGCAACTTTTGCTTAATTTCCAGTGGGTTAAAATTGCCGCAAATACCGATGTGCGCGTAAGTTTCGGCAAAATGCTTTATATAAACAGTCAAGCCGAAATTGTGCACAGTATTCCCGCGGGATACGTGGGGAGCGAACTTACGCGTTTTGCCAAAATGGCGGGTATCGACGGTTGCTCAAAATCGCAGGCGGCGGCTGTGGTTGCGGCGCAAAAAATCTTCAGTTTGAGCGCGTTGTTTTTTATTTGTATTATGGTATTCGGTTTTACCGTTAGTGAAATTCCGCAGTTAAAAGAAAATTTACACACGGGGATTTTCGGAATATTGCTTGCTATTGCCCTGCTTTTTGCCTGCGTTTTTTTTATGCCCAAGCGAATAAAAGCGCATTTCGCAAAAATAAAACCTAAGACATTTGTCCCGTTTTTCTTGCTTTCTGTTCTGATATGGTTAATTTATCCGCTGAAAATGTATATATTGGCGGCGCAAATAAATCCCGACGTCGGCTTGTTTGCAATATCAGCGATGGCTTTTATTTCGTATATGGTTGCGCTTTTGCCGATTTTCCCCGCGGGTTTAGGCGGCTTTGAACTGACGATGACGGGACTTCTTTCGCTTCCGTTTATCGGATTTGCACCGAGCGAGGCGTTGGCTCTTACGATAATTTTTCGTTTCATCACCTTTTGGTTTGTTCTTTTATTAAGCATTGTCTATATCGGAATTTACAAAGGGATTGGCGGTTATGCTAAAACAAAAAATAATTAAAAATATTCCGAACGCCCTTACAACGCTTAATTTTTTGGCGGGTTTTACGGCAATCGTGCTTTCGCATCACAGCGAATTTCCGAATTTAGCAATCACGGTTGCCGCGATAATAATATTTGGCGGCATAATAGATTTTTTCGACGGTTTTTTAGCGCGCCGCCTTAACGTAGAAAGCGATTTCGGCAAGCAATTAGACTCTTTTGCCGATTTAACCACGTTCGGCATAGCTCCCGTATGCTTTGCCCACGCGATTTTTGGCTTACCTTTGCCGATAATTTTATCGACGGGAATTTTCGTCGTGGCGGGGATTTTTCGCCTTGCTCGATACAACACAGGCGACTTCAAAAAGCATTTTTTGGGGCTTCCCATAACCGTAGCGGGAATTTTACTTGCCGTGCACTGCGCCTCTTTTTCTTTTTGGGCGAATGAGCTTAATTCCGACGTAAGCCTTGCAATTACAACGGTTTTTATCGTTCTGTTGTCGGTGATGATGGTGAGTAATGTGAAAGTTAATCGGGTTTGGGAGTGAAGGATGTTTTCACAAAAATTCAAATAATTGGCTAAATTTCTGTTTTTTTTCCTAAAATACTGCCGCAAAAACTATTTTTGTACAAACAAATTAGCGAGGAAATAAAAATTGAACTTGTTGGAAAGCGTAAATTCGCCGTCAGACTTAAAAAAAATTCCCGTTGCAGACCTTGCGAAACTCGCACAGGAAATAAGGGACTTTCTTATAGATTCCGTAAGTAGAACAGGCGGACATATCGGTCCGTCGCTCGGAGTTGTCGAGCTAACGATTGCTCTGCATTACATTTACAATTCACCGATAGACAAAATCGTGTGGGACGTCGGACACCAAGCATACGCGCACAAATTATTGACGGGACGAAGAGACAGATTTGAAACTCTCCGAAAATACGGCGGACTCAGCGGCTTTCCTCACACAACAGAAAGTCCGCACGACGCGATAACCACAGGACACGCGTCAACTTCAATTTCGGCGGCTTTAGGACTTGCCAAAGCGCGTGATTTGCAAAAAATGAACGGCGAAGTGGTCGCGATAATCGGCGACGGCTCTCTTACGGGCGGACTTGCTTTTGAAGGGCTTAACAACCTCGGGCATTCCAAAACGCGGATGTGCGTAATCCTCAACGACAACGAAATGGCTATAGCAAACAACGTCGGTGCGCTTTCAAAATATCTTACCCGAATTATAACCGACAAAAAATACAATGCACTTAAAGCGGGCGTTTGGAACAAACTGGAAAATTTTTCGGGTGAGTTCGGCAAAAAAATGCAAGCGACCATACAAAAACTGACAAAATCGGCGAAGCAGGTAATAACCCCCGGACGACTTTTTGAGGATTTGGGTTTGCGCTATATCGGTCCCGTGGACGGGCATAATTTTGACGAATTGCTTCCTGTTTTAAGGTACGCGCACGAGCAAAACAGAGAACCGCTTTTAATTCACGTTTTAACTCAAAAGGGCAAGGGATATACTCCTGCCGAAACCGACAAGGAGAAATTTCACGGACTTGGCGCGTTCGACAAAGATACGGGCAAAACGCAATCTTCGGCAGGAGCTTCGTGGAGCAATGTTTTCGGTGCGGAAATGATAAAATTAGCCGAGAAAGACGATAAAATCGTGGCAATAACGGCGGCAATGTCCGACGGAACGGGATTGAGCGAGTTCGGCGAAAAATTTCCAGAAAGATTTGTAGATGTGGGAATTGCCGAAGCGCACGCGACAACTTTTGCCGCGGGGCTTGCACTAAACGGAATAAAGCCCGTTGTAGCGCTCTATTCTTCCTTTTTGCAGAGGGCTTTCGACCAAGTAATTCACGACATCGCACTCGATAATCTTCATGTTGTCTTTACGGTGGACAGAGCAGGGCTTGTCGGAGCGGACGGAGCAACTCATCACGGCGCGTTCGATTTATCGTTTTTGCGTTGCATTCCGAATGTGGTAATTTTGACCCCGGCAACAGCCTCTGACCTCAGATTTATGTTAAAATATGCGCTGAACGACCTTAAATGTCCAGTATTTATTCGCTATCCGAGAGGAATTGCACTCGACGACGGTATTAAAAATGACAAATTTGTGGAAATGGTTGAATATAAAAGCGGAAAAAGTGTTTGTATATTGGTAGCAGGTCATTTTTTGGAAACAGCGATGACTGCGGCTAAAATCCTTGATAAGAGCGGAGTTTCGGCAAGTGTGATTTCCATAAAACAAATAAAACCACTCTCCGAAGAATTATATTCGGCAATTTTGAAAAAGTTTGATTATATTGTACTGTGTGAAGAAAATTCGATAATCGGGGGATATTGCTCGGCAGTTTTGGAAATAAGCGAAAAATTGCTCGAAGAAAAGAAGGTAGCAAAAGCGCCTAAATTTATCAGAGTGGCTTATCCCGATTGCTTTGTCGGGCAGGGAAGTGTCTCGGAGTTGGCGAATGACCTGAATATGTCCGCGGAGCAAGTTGCAGAAAAAGTAATTGCCGCTATGAAAGGGTAAATTTATGTTGATAGTCGGGGTAGTTATAGGAATACTTTTTGCGTTGTTGTTGTATGTGCACGTTCTTTTGTCGAATAACGAAATAGAGAAAAATTGCTTGCTCCTGAGCGATGAAATAACAGAATATTACAGCAAAGCGCACGGCGACTTTTACGAAGAATAAAAAACCGGAGAGGATAAAAAATGACGAGAACAGCGACAATCGAAAGAAAGACCAAAGAAACCGACATAAAGATAACGTTGAATTTAGACGGTAGCGGCACAGGTATCTGCAAAAGCGGAAACGGAGTTTTCGACCACCTGCTCACGCTTTTTACCAAGCACGGGCTTTTTGACTTGGACTTAAAATGCGACGGCGATATTGAGGTTGATTTTCACCACAGCGCTGAAGACATCGGCATTGCACTCGGTCAGGCGTTTAAGGAAGCATTGAGCGAAAAACGCGGAATTATGCGCTATTCTTCGGTGTATATTCCGATGGACGAAACCTTGGTGCGCGCGGTAATTGACTTGAGCGGGCGTAGCAATCTGATTTACGAAGAGAACCTGCGCGACAGAATAATAAATTCATTCGAGGTGGATTTGGTCTATGATTTTTTGAAAGGGTTCTGCGATTTTTGCGGCGCAACCCTTCATCTGGACATCTTGCGAAGCCGAAACAGCCATCACGCAGTCGAGGCAATTTTTAAGGCATTGGGACGCTCTTTACGCCTTGCGGCAAGTATCGACGAAAGAGCAAAAAATGAAATTCCGTCAACAAAAGGTGTTTTGTGAAAAAAAACTAACACTTTGGTTGCGAAAAAAAATATTTTATAGGCAGAAATTAAGTTTTGGAGGAAAATATATGGTTATTACGCGTTTATTATCGGCAGGAGCGTTAACGCTTGCATTAGCAGGTTGCGGATTGTTTGACGGCAACAACAGAAACAACAGAAGAGACGCAATCCCACCGCCACCGACACCGGCGGCAGAACAAAGAGGCGACACCAGAGGAGCGGACGCTCTTTTTAACGAATTTTTTGACGTAGCGCCCGTTCAACAGGCAACTACTCCGCCGCCCGCGCAACGAGTTATCGCCCCCGAGCCCCCGAGACAGCCCGAAAGAAATTTCACATTCTCGCCGACAGGAAGATACGTTGTGCAGGTTTCAACTGTTGCAAATCCCGATTTGGCAAACAGCATAGCACAAAGATTTGAAAGAATGGGTTATCCTGCTTATGTAGCGCGCGTCGAAAACCCCACAACTTCATTGATAGGTACATTTTTCAGAGTTCGTATAGGTGGATTTGCTCGTGTTAGCGAAGCAAATAATTTCGGAGAAACGGTATTGAGACCGCTCGGCTATGATTTTTGGGTTGATAATCGCTCAAACGACCACGTCGGAATGGGTGGTAGCGGACTTGGCTCTTTTGACTTTGAGCCTACCATAACGACAATCCCGCCGTCAACTTATACACCTGCACCAGCACCAACCCCGACCCCTGCCGCGGAGACTGCACCGACAACACCGACAGTGGTTACAGTATCAACACCTGCAACAGCGCCGATTTTTGTGCCCGAAGCGGACGATACGTTTGATGCGGACGCTTCTCAAACAGGTAGCGGTTGGGATGACTTTGCTTGGTAGCATATAAATTATGATGACACCACTGACAAATTGGAAAATACTTACGCCGAGCAACGAAAACTTGTTCGGCGATATTATTTCAAGCGAGAACTTTGAGATAACAAGTGATTGGGTCAATACAACAATACCGATGTCGGTTGTCGGCTCGCTTTATGAGGCAAAAAAAATCGAAGATATATATTTTGGTAAAAATATGTTTAATTTGAACGGCTTCAAAACGGAGGCAAAAAGTCATTTTTCTTGGCACGCAATGCCCGAAAATTCGCCGTATAAATTACCGACTTGGTATCGTACCGAATTTGAAACAGACGACAAAAACACAGATAATCGTTGGTGGATTAAGTTTCACGGAATAAATTTTCGCGCAGAAATTTGGATAAACGGAAAGCGAATAGCAACCGAAACAGGTTGTGCAGGCTCATACAGACAATACGATTTCGACATAACAAAATGGGTTCGCCGATATAATAAGAATATCGTCGCCGTAAAAATCACGGCTCAACGCCACGACGAGCTGGGACTTACCTTTGTTGATTGGTCGCCCACTCCACCTGACGACGGCGCAGGCTTGTGGCAGAGAGTAGAACTCTATTCCACAGGAAAAATCGCAATAAAGGAACTTTTTGTCGACCCTGTTTTATCGGGCGACTTAAAAATGGCGGACGTAAATTTTTCGTGCAGATTGGTAAATAACACCGACGAAAAATTTGTCGGAAAACTAAAAATTATGCTCGACGAAGGACAATTTATAGAATTTGGCGTAAATATCGAAAAACACGACGAAGAACTAATCGTGGAAAAAGGCGTGCTTTTTGATAAAAATTTCGCGCTGTGGTTTCCGCACGATATGGGAGAGCAACGCTTATACTCGCTTTTTGTTGCACTTACCGACGAAAACTGCAGAGAGATAGAGACGGCAAATGTCCGATACGCGTACCGTAAAATAGAAAGCAAAATAAACGAATTCGGCGCACGTGAAATTTGGGTAAATAAACAAAAAGTTCTTATTCGCGGAGCAGCTTACGCACCTGATATTTTGCTTCGACAAGACTTTCAAAAAGAAAACATTGAAACCGATTACATAAAAGCAATGAATTTCAATGCTGTCAGATTTGAGGGATTTTTAGGAAGCGACAATCTCTTTAATCTGTGCGACGAAAAGGGGATTTTGGTACTTGCGGGTTGGTCTTGTTGCACGCATTGGGAAAAGTGGGACAAATGGATGCCCGAAGATTACCACATAGCCGAAGAATCGCTTAAATCACAGCTTTTGCGTTTGCGAAATCATCCGTCGTTGGCAGTTTGGTTTTACGGAAGTGATTTTCCGCCCGTGCCGAAAGTCGAAAAAATTTACCTTGCCGTGTTAAGTAAATACGCTCCTAATCTCGTCAGCGTTTCGTCTGCCGCCAAATTTCCGTCGGCAATTACGGGTGAAAGCGGAATGAAAATGAGCGGTCCTTACGGCTTTGTTCCGCCTGCTTATTGGTATGACGATAATATGAACGGAGCGGCACATTCGTTTAATGCCGAAACTTGCCCCGACGCATCGCTTCCCCGATACGAGTCTGCAATAAAATATTTGCCCGAAAACGAACGTTTTGTCGGTTCGCCATCTTGGAATTTTCATTGCGGAGTTTCGTGTTTTGAAGATAGTGAAACGACAAATAACGGTCTTGAAAAACGCTATGGTGTTTCTCGCAAGGATTTCAAAAAATTCTTGCAAGTCGGACAAATTATGGGCTACGAATGTTGGCGGGCGATGTATGAAGCGTATGGTCGAAATTTTCCCGACGGAACGGGAGTTATCGGTTGGATGCTTAATTCAAGCTGGGGAAAGAATTTTTGGCAACTTTACGACTATTACTTAGTTCCCACAGGCGGGTTTTACGGCGCGCAAAAGGCTTGCGAGCAAGTTCACTGCCAATATTCTTACGACGATAATTCGATTTGGGCAGTAAATTTTTCGCAAAAAACAAGCGAATTTTCATTGGATATAACACTCTACAACAAAACGAGTGATGTCATTTACGAAGAAAGTCGCAAAATAAAACTTGAAAGCGGACAAAGAACAAAAATTTCGACTGTGCAATTCGATAAAATCAACGAAGACTTTTTCATTTTGCACTTAGACTACAAAACGCAAACAAATACCTATTGGTTAAGCAAAAAGAGAGACGAATTTGTTCAGGAGCATACGCGAGAATGTTGGTATTATCGACCACAAACAAAATATGCCGACTTTTCGCCGATTTTAACTATGCCAAAAACGTCATTGAAAACCGTACTGAAAAAAGACGGAAGAAATGCCGAAATCACGGTTCTAAATACGGAAAATCACTTCGCCGCCGCTATTCAATTAGATTTTATGACGGAAAACGGTGAATTGTTTTATCCGATAAAGTTCAGCGAAAACCTGCTTTGGCTTCCTCCGCAAAGCGTAAGAAAAATCAATGCGACAATACTCGAAAATTCACATATTTCGTTTGATAATCTGACGTTGCGTGTTGAAGCGATAAATAGCTGAGAATTTTTAAGGCAGAAAAAACTTAAGACGACTTCCTGACCAAACCGAACAAATAACCGACATACTTAAACGCTTCCAAGCGGTAGAAAATATCCATTTCCCGATGGAAGAATGTCTTCACTTGTTTGTCGGCGAAGAAGCCTGTTTGGTCTTCCAAGCGGCGCGCCATGTGGGCGTAGTAGTTGTCCCAACCGCTTTGAGGGACAAGGGTCATCAGGTGAATGTCATAGCCGGCGGATTTCAGGAGTTTTCGGTAGCCCGACTCTGTTTCGTAGTTAAATCTTTCGTTGTCGTATATGTGCAGAATTTCGGGCGGAATTTTTTCTTTGTCGCAGAGAAGAATTAAGTCCGAAAAGGCAAGCCAGCCGCGAAATGCGAGCAAATCGCTTATCATTTCTATACTTTTCTGACGTTCAAGCATAGTTAAAACACCGCCCTCGGCAAGCACCAAATCGAAATTTTTGTCGAAATGCGGCTCTTTCAGTATGTCGCCTGTCTTGAAGGTGATTAAGTGGCTTATTCGTCTTTGTTCGGCGGCGCTCTGGGCAATTTTTATGTTGTCTTTGTTTATATCGATACCCGTTGCTTTACAGCGAAATTCCGAAACAATATTACAAACGCCGTCGCCGTAGCCGCAACCTATATCCAAAACCTTGCTTGCGGGCGAAACCCCTGCAAAACGCCCTGCCACAAGCGTAAATTCTTTGCCTGCCGGAGAGGTATAGTTGCTTTTTATGTCGGTAACCATTTTAGCGCACCTTTACGTAGAGAGCGATTGTTATAACCAAAAGAACAAACGAGGTTATATGAAACCACCAAGTTATTTTGGAATTTATGTCTTTATTTTGCCAATTTCTTGCGATTTTTGCCACTGTTTCATCGCTCAAAGTCTCGTCGTCTTTAAATTGCGCTTTGACATCGTCAATCTTGCAAAAACATTTTTTTTCACGCATTGAATATTGAAGATGATGATGAAACGGCGCGCGCTTAAACAAACGTTTGCCTTTTGAAATCTTGAAGTAAAACATTTGTATGAACGACGACGCGAATTCTCCTATGAAAATAAACGCCACAATCGGTATAAAAAATTCTACTTTAAGCAAGACAAAAAGCGCGCCTAAAAGCCCGCCAAGCCCAATAGAGCCGCTGTCGCCCATAATTATGGAAGACGGAGGCGAATTGAACCACAAATATGCTATTAAAACGCCAATCGCCGCTCCTATAACGGGAATTACCTCGTTTGTGCCGCTTGCAAACGGAATAAGCAGGTATGCGCTCCAGTCGGGACGAGATGTAATGTAGGCGACAAGCGCCAGAAATATAAAATTAGTTATAAGCGGAACCGTGGCAAGCGTGTCTATGCCGTCGGTGAAATTTACGCCATTTGCTACAACTGCTATGCCGAAAGTCGTTATAAGTACGTAAATCCAAAACGGCAAATCAACGGTAATTCTGTTTGTAGCAACAAAAGGAATGGTTATATTCTCGTTAATTCCCGGGACAAAATGATAGGCGATTATAGAAACCCAAAACGCGAAAAACAAGTAAAGTCCGAGCCGAATACTCGCTGAAATCCCGTCTGCTTTATAGATATACGACTTTTTTTCCATCTTTCCCGCTTCAATTTTTTTCTTGCTTTTAACCTTTACAATGTCATCGATAAATCCGATGAGCGCGTATAATACATAAATTAAAAGAGCTGACACAACAAACGCGTTAAAGCGTGCGGTTATAAAAGATACCGAAAGAATTACGACAGCAAAAAGTATGCCCGCAGGTTGAACGGGTTGCGATTTGCTTTTCTCGAGCTCGGCGGAAAAATCCTTTTTGCGCAAAAATTTAATTAACGGTGGAAATAAAAGTACTCCCAAAACAAACGACAATACAAGCGCGCAACTTGCCGCAAAAAGTCGGCTTCTCAAAAGCGGCATTTCCAAAATCTGTAAAAGAAATTCTATAAACATTTCTCGTTTTACCTCAACACATTAAAAAAAATCGGCAAACCATCGCGCAAAAATAATAAATTCCCGTTTGTCGAATGTGAAATATTGTATTTTTACGTTAAAATGTTGTAAAAAGAGGAAAACTATGAGCAAAATAGAGAACGTTTTGGCGAAAAGATACGCCGCCGAGCAAATAAAAAAGATTTGGTCGGGTGAAGGCAAAGTAATAAAGGAACGCGAATTGTGGATAGCCGTTATAAAAGCGCAGAAAGAATTGGGTTTGAATATTCCTGCGGAGGCGATTGAGGCGTACGAAAAAGTGAAAGAAAACGTTAATTTGCAAAATATAGCCGACCGCGAAAGAATTAACAAGCACGATGTTAAAGCAAGAATAGAAGAATTTTGCGACTTGGCGGGTTTTGAACACATCCACAAAGGAATGACCAGCCGCGATTTAACCGAAAACGTAGAGCAACTTCAAATTTTTGAGTCTCTTAAAATTATAAGGGAAAAAGCGATTTGCGCACTGATTAAAATGAGCGAGCGAGCAAAAGAATACCAAGATTTGATAATCACCGCAAGAACACACAACGTAGCCGCGCAACCTACAACTTTGGGAAAACGAATTGCAATGTTCGGCGAAGAACTACTAATGGGTATTGAAAGTTTGGACAGGCTTATAGAAAATTACGCAGTTCGCGGAATAAAAGGCGCGGTCGGAACGCAATTAGACCTGATAACGCTTTTTAACGGCGATAAAAATAAAGTCGCAGAACTCGAAAATTTAATAGTAAAGCATTTAGGTATTTCCAAAACAATGAACGCTGTAGGACAAGTTTACCCGAGAATGTCGGATTACGAAGTCGCCGCCTCCCTTTACAATTTAACGGCAGGCGCAGGCAGTTTTTGCACGACTTTGCGCATAATGGCAGGAGCTGATACCGCTGCCGAAGGCTTTGTAAAAGGTCAAGTCGGAAGCAGTGCAATGCCGCACAAAATGAACAGTCGTTCGTGCGAGCGCGTAAATGGTTTTCGCATAATTTTGTCGGGATATGTCGCAATGCTTTCGGGACTTTCGGGCAATCAGTGGAACGAGGGCGATGTTTCGTGCAGCGTAGTTCGCAGAGTAGCGTTGCCCGACGCATTTTTTGCAACTGACGGACTTTTCGAGACATTTTTGAGCATTTTAGACCAAATGGAAGTCTTTGAAGCCGTAATTCAGCGTGAAAACGAGTATTATTTCCCGTTCCTCTCGACTACCACAATACTTATGGAAAGCGTGAAAAAAGGCATTGGCAGAGAACTTGCGCACGAAATAATAAAAGAAAACGCGGTCGCAGTTGTTCGCAATTTGCGAAACGGAAAAATCTCCAAAAACAATTTACTCGAACGTCTTGCAGAAAGTCCTTTAGGCTTGTCGCTCAACGAATTACAAGCGATTATCGACAGAGGCGAAGATTTAATCGGCTCAGCAAAAGAGCAGGTTGATGAATTTGTCCGACAAACAGAAGTTTGGAGTGAAAAATTTCCAAAAGCTAAAGAATATGCCGTTGTAGCTATTTTGTAAGCAACAAAACCGTCGTTTTTCCGTATTTGCGAATATTGCCGTTCATTTCAGTCGCAATCTGGAATGCAAAACTATCGTCCGTCGCAAATTCAAAAATCAAAGTTCCGCCATCATTAAGAAGAGTGGGCAGTTCCTTTGTCAGCGCATTAAGTTCGTCCTTGTAATACGGCGGGTCAAAATAGATTATGTCGAATTTTTTATTCGCTCCTCGCGCAAAATCCGTTGCGTCGCCGCTTAAAATTTCTAATTGCTCACTCCATTGGTATTTTTTTGTTTGCTTTTGAACAAATTCGCAAAGCGCGGCATTTTTTTCGATTGCTTTGGCGTTCAACGCTCCCCGACTTATCATTTCCATAGAAAAAACGGCGCTTCCCGCACAAAGTTCCAAAACCGTGCTTCCTGCAATTTTTCCTTGCAGAATATTGCAGATTGCCTCGCGAGTTATCGCCTTTGTCGGACGAAAATCGCTTAAATTATCGGGGATTTTTATTTGTGTGCGCTTGTATTTCCCGCCGCTTACAGACAGTACCATTCAGCCGTCTCACTTTACGCTTATAATTATCTGAGCAGTGCCTTGAACGCTACCTTGCGGCGTATTTGTAAGCGTCAGATTTTGGGTGCGGATTGACTCTCTCATAAGAGAAAGCGCCTGTATAAAATTCTTCGTCTGCTGAAAACTGCCGTTAAAATTAAGATTATACGAAAATTCTCTTCGGTTTGGTTCATTTACACTCGATGCAAGAACAAGTCCCTGCGGCACCTGCAAACCCGACGAACGAGCCAAGCGAACAACTCTGTTTTTAACATCATCTAATTGCAAACGGGTCGGAATAGCGTCGGGGTCTATAGGGTTTTGGATAATTTTTAAGGGCGCAGGAGTAAAATTCGCTTCCAAACGGAAATCAAAAAAGTCGCCGACAGCACGAATATTTGTTTGTGGACGAGCTTTCAATTCCCATTCATCGGTATTTGCCCTGAACTCTGCCAAAAATCTTGACACAAGCGCCTGATTAGGTGAAGTTCCTTCGGCAATTACGCTTTCAAAATTAAAAATCCGTATAGTATTAAAGGTTATCCCGTTAGGCACAAGCCGAGTAAATTCTTCGAGAAGAAGAGACGTAAATTTTACCTCGTAATTCATTCGCTCAAACTGAGACATATTTTCTTTGTTTATTTCTAAATTTACAGGTAATTGCGCGACAACTGCTTGCGGTGCAACTGCAACTTCGGGAGTACCCATTATATTTTTCGCAATATTTTTGTATATTTGTTTTGCCGCTTCCGAATAACGTTGGTCTTCCTGCACCGCAAACTCTTTGTTTGTCCCGAAGTCAATATCAAAACCAAATATATAGCTGACCAAAATCACCGAACCAAGAGGAATAAGTATAAGCGCGACAATCAAAAAAATAATTCCCGCTCCCCTTTTTACTTTTCCTTTCGGATAAGCCCCCACAATATACGAGGGGGAATTTGCCAAATTCATATCAATCATAATCTACACCTTATCCATTGAAAGTGAAACCGCCGCACAAAACGCAAAAGAATGTTTATTTAATAATTCCTTGTCGTCCGTATCAGGAACGCTTACGCGATTAAACGGGTTAAGCATTATACATTCTTCAATATCACCCGCTATAATTTTTCCGTATTCTTTGTCGGCAAGCAAGTCGCCCGTGATATAAAGCGGAGTTTCCGCCGTTAAGCCGTGTATTTCGCTGATTTCTGCACGTGCTTTCATTATTTCTTTCGATGTAATCGATTGCTCCGAATGTAGCGAATTTTCCATAATATGCTTCAATTTTCCGTTTTCAAGATAAGCGAAAGTCATTTGATTTCTGCTCAAAGAAGCGATAAGCATTTGCTCTTCCGCTTTATAATTCATACTGAAAGCATTTAAGACCGCGGCTACAGGCGGCTGAATTGCGGAGACTTTTAAGCCGAGCCGAGCGACTTGTTTAGTATAAAAATCTATGTCTTTTATTTTGGAGCCCGCAACAAAATACGTGTCTTGGTATGTATGAAAAGACGATATGTTGTAATCTCTAACCGCCTCGCCCGTTCGTATAAACATTTCCCAGCTCATCATTTCGGTAATGTCGGGAATTTCGTGTGAAGCAAGGGTCGTAAAGCACACATTTTCGGGACTTTCAAACGAAAGCACCGCCGCGCACGCCCCCTTTTTAGCCAAACGTCTTTTTTGCTTAATAATATCGCCAAATGCCTTTGATACTTGCGCGTATCTGTCCTCATTTCGGTTGAGCCGGCAAATAATCAATGGTGCAACAGACTGCGCCGCACCGCTTCTTGAAGCAATCGTTATATAATCATAACCGATGTAAATTCCGTAAATTTTCACAATCTTTGCTCCTGCTCCTACAACCTTAAAAAGTCCTTCATTGCATTAAATCGTGCTTCACCTATTCCGCGCACTTTCTTTATATCTTCGATTTTCTCAAATTTTCCGTGTTCGTTTCTATAATCAATAATTCTCTGCGCCATTGCGGGACCAATCCCTGTAAGTTTCGTCAATTCGTTCAATCCCGCCGTGTTTATATTCACCTCCAAGGGTGCGTTTTCCGCTGTTCGCGGCGTTCTTGACTGCGCATTTTTTGTCGTCTGCACCGTATTATTTTGAGACGCGAGCATCGCGTCTCTACTAGACGCATCTTCTTTTTTATCCGTCTCAAAAATCGGCATTTCGTCGTCAAAAACAAATTCTTGGACTTCTGCCGCTTGCACAACAACTACGCCAATCGGCGTTATGTTGCCGTTTCTAACAAAAAGAAAAGTCCAAAGCAATGCAAGTCCCACAGCCCAAATAAATATTATTCGGATATGAGTTTTCACTCGCGCGTTCACTTAACCTATCACTTTCGGCACCGCAAAATGTCCTTTTTTCGGCACGGGCGCATTTGCAAGAGCTTCTTCCTGAGTAAATTCTATACCCGCAACATCTTCACGAAAAACACCGCTGTTCGCCGACATATACATTGTTGGCTTTACGCCGTCGGTATTTACTTTTTTAAGCGGCTCCAAGTAGTCAAGCACTTCGTTTACGGACTTTGCCATATCCGCTTTTTCTTTGTCGCTCATTTCTATGCGTGCAATATGCGCTATTTTTTCGATTTCCGCAATATCTACATTTCCCATTTATTACTCCTTTTTTTTCTCAAAGTATATCCAATTTGGCTATGCTTGTCATAAGTTGCTTTCTTACTCCGCCGTCAAACAAAATTGTTGCGCGTTCTTCCTCGGCAAAGCCCGTAATGCTCAAAACTCTCCCGACGCCAAATTTTGTATGGCTCACCATAGTCCCTGCCCGCAATTTTTTTGCACTGCCCGAAAATCCCAAACTTTCGTCTTCCACATAAACGCGTTTTTCAACAAAATCAGGTGTTGCTCGCGTGTTTGGAGTAGAAAATACATTTTTGGAAATGCTCGGTGCGCTATTTCTTTGCGAAAACGAAAAATTATTACCAAAGCCGCCCATATCGTATTCGTTCGCCAAGTTAAACATTGTGTAAGTATTTTTCGGAATTTTGGTAAAAAACGGCGACGGATACATCGGTTTTATTCCGCCGAAACGCATTCTGCGCGCCGCAAAAGAGCAGTTTAGTTCCTTTCGCGCACGGGTAATTCCGACGTAAAAAAGACGGCATTCTTCGTCCATCTTTTGTGAGTCGTCGCGCGACATTCCCGACGGCAAAATATCGTCTTCAACTCCGACCAGAAACACTTTGTCGAACTCAAGCCCCTTTGCAGTATGGAAAGTCATAAGATTAACCGCTTCCGCAGTCCCCTCCGCTTCGTCAATCGCTGATGAAAGCGTTATTTCTTCTATAAAATCGGCTATGTTGCCCTCTTCGTTTTTCATTTGCCAAAAAGACACGGCGTTCACCAATTCCTTTACGTTTTCCGCCCTGTCGTTTGCTTCTTCTGTTTTTTCTTCAAGCAAAATTTTTATGTAATTCGTCTGTTCCAAAACTTCGGTTATAAGGTCTTTTGCGCTTAATTTTTCCATATTTTCGCGGAGATTTATTATAATTTTTCGCAAATCATTAACGCCGTCCGCCGCTTTTGCGCGAAGCAATGTTTGCGCGCCTCCCGAAACAATAAACTCGCCGCAACTAACGCCGATTTCTCGCGCCGCCACAACAATTTTCTCCTGACTTGTCGCGCCTATCCCCCGCGCAGGAACATTTAATATTCGCAAAAGCGATACGTCGTCCTGCGGATTTACCAAAAATTTAAGGTACGCCAGAATATCCTTGATTTCTTTTCGCTCGTAAAACGACATTCCGCCGACAACCACGTATGGCGCTTTCCCCTGCAAATGCTGTTCAAAAAGTCGCGACTGCGCGTTTGTGCGATACAAAACAGCAATTTCGCTTGGAGAGTGTCCTTTTGCAATCGCCGAAACTATTTCGTTGCAAACCCGTTGCGCTTCCATAAGATCGCTCGAATAATTATAGACTTTAACGTTGCTTCCGTCTTTTTTGTTTGTCCATAACTCTTTTCCCGAACGTTTTTTTACGCTTGCTCCAATCATAGTGTTTGCGAAGTTCAGAATTTGCTCGGTAGAACGATAATTCTGCTCTAACTTAAACTTTTTTGCATTCGGAAAATGATGCTCGAAATTCAAAATATTTTCGATTTGCGCGCCTCGCCAACTATATATCGACTGGTCGTCGTCCCCCACCGCAAAAACGGGAGTTTTGCCACCTGAAAGCAACTGTATAAGCAAAAATTGCACGTGATTTGTATCCTGATATTCGTCCACAAGTATAAATTTGAAGTAATTTTGGTATTTTTTCAAAGTTTCTTTGTCGCTGTCAAAAAGCATAAGGGTTTGAAGCATTAAGTCGTCGTAATCCATAGCGTTTGCTTTTTTGAGCGCGTTTTGATAACCCGCGTAAAGTTCCACGATTTTTCTGTCGGAATATGCGTTAAGTTTAGCAAAAAGCGCCTCGGGAAGTTCAAATCTGTTTTTGTGCGACGAAATAATCGAAAGCATAGACTTGACAGGATAACGCGCTTCATCCGCGCCCGCCTCTTTCATAACGGATTTCAGAAGCGTTTGCTGGTCGCTTGTGTCGTATATGGTAAAATTCCGAGTAAAGCCGATTTTTGCCGCTTCGGTATGCAAAATTTTGGAACAAAGCGAGTGAAAAGTTCCAATCCACATACCTTCGACGCTCTGCCCTATGGCAAGCGCGACGCGCTCCCGCATTTCGTTGGCGGCTTTTTTGGTGAAAGTTGCGGCAAAAATTTGGTTTGGATAAAGATGTTTTTCTTTAAGCAACCAAGCTATTTTTGAGGTGAGCACCTTGGTTTTTCCTGTTCCCGCTCCCGCAAAAACAAGTTCGCTTCCGCCATCGTAAAATACCGCCTCTCTCTGCACTTTATTCAGCGAATTAATAATTTCGTCATACATTTACGACGGTCGCCTCCATTTTTTATTGTAATTTCACAAACAAAATACTATATTCCCACGCAAAAATAGTATTTTTGAATAAAAAACAAAGGATTTTGACGCAAATATGCAAAACAACAAAGACGTAATGATAGCAATGAGCGGTGGAGTGGACAGCAGTGTCGCCGCATTACTGCTGAAAGAGCAAGGATACTCTCCCGTAGGCGCAACAATGTGCTTTGGACTTGTGGATGTGGACGGCAATCCCAAAAGTTGCTGCGACCCGCGAAGTGTTGCGGACGCAAAAAGAGTATGCACAAAATTAGGCATACCGCACTATGTTTTCGATTACGCAGACGAGCTTAAAGAATATGTAATCGACAACTTTGTTGAAGAATACAAAATCGGGCAAACGCCAAATCCTTGCGTTCGTTGTAATACTTTTCTTAAATTTCAATCTCTCTTAAGCCGCGCAAAAGAACTCGGACTTTCCAAGATTGCCACAGGACATTACGCAAAAATTACAGAAGACGAGGCGGGCTTTCACTTGGAAACAGCCGACGACAAACTAAAAGACCAAAGTTATTTCTTATGGGGAATAAAAAAAGACGACTTACCCGACATTCTTTTCCCCGTCTGCGACATAGAAAAACCAACTCTGCGAAAAATCGCCGAAAGCGCAGGACTTCCAACCGCACAAAAACAAGAAAGTCAAGATATATGCTTTGTAAGCAACGGAAATTACAGAACACTGCTCTCTCAATACGGAATTAAATCGCAAATTGGTAAAATGCTCCACACTGACGGCAGAATTTTAGGCGAACATTCGGGCATAGAAAACTATACGGTAGGACAGCGAAAAGGACTTGGAATTGCTCTTGGCGAACCTGCATTTGTTTGCGAAATAGACCCCAAAAACAACACCGTAATTATCGGAAGCAGAAACGACCTTAATGCAAACGGTTGTATCGTAAAAGACTGCAATTTTCTCGAAAAATTAGAAGATTGCCACCAATTCAGCGTAAAAATCCGCTCAACAATGGCTCCCGTAAAATGCAAAGTAGAAAAAACAGACGAAACAAGCGTAAAAATTATTTTTGAAGAACCGCAATTTGCCATAACCCGCGGACAATCCGCAGTTGTTTATTGCGAAAACCGCGTAGTTTTTGGCGGTATAATCCGCGAGCGCGTATAAAAAAACGTAGGGGCGGGTTTCAAACCCGCCCAAATAACCCGCCCAAATAATCCGATGAAATAAAATCGCCCAAATAATCCGATGAAATAAAATCGCCCAAATAATCCGATGAAATAAATTTGCATAAAGTAAGGGCAGGTTTGAAACCTGCCCCTACACAAAACAAATAATAAATATATCGCTATTACCTTATCAACGACAACACGTTCTGCGGGACTTGGTTTGCTTGTGCAAGCATAGCCGTCGCTGACTGTGTAAGAATTTGAGAACGTGAGAACTCCGACGATTGAAGCGCAAAGTCCGCGTCTCTTATCTGGCTTTCCGCCGCCGCTTGGTTGGTAATAGAAATATCCAAGTTATTCACCGTACTTTCCAAACGGTTAACAAACGAACCAACGTCTGCACGCAAATCATTCACCTGTTTTATCAATTCGTCAAGGGTACCAATTGTCCGCTGTGCAAAGTCAGCATTTACAACCGTCCCCGCAAAGCCCATCAAACTTTCAAGGTAATTAGAATAATCTTGGTTATTCAGCACAGGCGGAATTTGAGTAAGGTCCATACTAAGGTCAGGTTCAGCACCAGTCGCCAACGCGTCTATCCACGTCTGCCAATGTCCATTTACACCATTAGCAGCACCGGGATTGGCGGCGTTTTGAAAGTTAGGGTGTCCGGGATATTGAGTTATATCAAGTGGGTTAAGAGGTATATTAATGCTGTCTATACCACTCGTATCGTTTGCATCAATCCACAATTCTTTATTCAGATCTCCGCCCAAACGCTGAAGATTATCAACGTCCAAAAGTTTCATTCCGTTAAAGTTTGTCGCTCGGCTTATTCTGAGAATTTCCGACGTCAATTGTTGGAATTCCAATTCCATATATTGGCGTTCAACACTGCTGTAAGTAGCGGTAGCCGCCTGAATTGCAAGCTCACGCTGACGTTGAAGAATTGCCGAAATTTCGTTTGTCGCACCTTCCGCAATGTTGAGTGCGCTGATACCGTCCAAGGCATTTCTTTTTGCTTGTTGCGAACCGCGAATTTGCGTACGCAAGCCTTCCGAAATTGCCAAACCCGCCGCGTCGTCGCTTGCTCTGTTTACTCTTAAACCTGTCGATAATCTTTCCAAGTTTTTGACAAGCCCGCGATTGTTAATAGCAAGAGCCCCCTGTGTGACTGTTGCAGGTGAATTGTGATTAATTCTCATAATAATCCTCCTGATTATATTAAAATTCCTTTTTTTTACACCATCGGTATGCAATGTGCGTGCCAAACCACTGTTTAGTTGCGAATTGCAAATTATGGATTACGAATTTACTTAGTTCTCAGCAAGATTTTTCTGAGTTTGCGGGAATTTTTTGCCTAAATTTGCCTGTCTTTCCAGCGCAATTTTACAAAAAACAGCCCAAATGTTAGAGCGATTGTCTCTATAAAAAAGAAAAACGGAAGCAAGAATATATGAATTACACCTGTTTTATGCTTCAAAAAAACAGGCATCAGAAGCAATATCAAAATAAAAGATGGAAAAATCAGCAGATTGCCTAAAGCAAAAACAATCAAAAGTGCCGCTAAAATCGGGTCTTCTTTAATACCACCCTTAACCCAACGAAGCGTTTGCTGAAAAAATTTATTAAACGGCACAGGCAACGTGTACGCCAACGCTTCAAATTTTTTTGTGCAAACAACTTTAAATCCGCTTTTTTTTACAGCAGAAAGCAATTTTTTATCTTCGACAAGCGAAAAATCGAGCGCCGCTTGCCCGCCGATTTTTTTATACGCCGCCGCAGATATTGCCAGATTGTTGCCCATAGCCGAACCTTCAAGCTTGAGTTTGTTGAAAATAAATGCAAGAGAAAACAAAAAGTCTAATTGCGCCTTCTGGATAACAGCAAGAATATATGTAAGGGCAGGTTTCAAACCTGCCCCTACGCAATCACAAACAATCCCCGTTCTCCCAAAAACAAAATCAGCCTTGTTCTCTTCAATGGTAATTCTGTAATTCTCAATCCAATTTTCTGCAAAAATCATATCCGCATCAGTGAAAAGCAGGTATTCATATTGCGCGAAACTTGCCCCTATATCGAGCGCATTTTGTTTGGAGGAAATGTTTGGGTTATTAGGGAAATCTTTTCGGTGCAATAATCGTAGGGGCGGGGTCTGCCCGCCCAATTGCAGGTGTTTCTGATTTGGGCGGGCAGACCCCGCCCCTACATATTCCCGCACAACCTCCCCGCCGCCATCATCGGAAAAATCGTCTATCATTATTATTTCGTATTTTGCAGATGTAATTTGCGCCGAAAGCGATTTCAGTAAGCCATCGAGATTTTCTTTTTCGTTTCTGAAAGGAATGATTACGGAAAAATTCATCGCAAATTCAAAACCATTATACGCGAATTTCTTTTGCTGTTATATGTTTCACGCTTTGTTTTTGGTAGATTTTCGGGGGTGGTCTCTACAAAACCCAATTCCTCAAACCAATCGCTTGTTTGTACCGTTAAAAGAAAACAGCGTTTCTTGCCCTGCGATTTTGCAAGCGCCGTCAGAAAAGATACCATTTTTTTTCCTATACCCATTCCGCTGTAAACGCTATCGACCGCAACGCAACTTATTTCTACCCAATCTTTTTCGTAAGGAACAAGCGCGGCACACGCGTGCAAAATTCCATCGACCTCAAAACCGTAAAATTTATCTATCATTTCTTCGAGGTCGGCGTTTGTTCGCTCTATCAGTATGCCTTTTTCTACAAGCGGGCGAGTTATTCGTAAAATTTCGGGAATGTCGGAATATGTCAGCTTGCGGATATTGTCGTATTCGTTGGTGTAAATCATTGTTCCCTGCCCTATATTGCCGAAAATCTCTTTAAGGAGCATTCCGTCGCTGTGTCCGCCTACTATATGTACGCGCTTTACGCCGTTTTGCGCCGCCTCGTATGACAACTGCAAAAGTTTCGTTTCTTTACGCTTCAGGTTTACTTCTTCGACTTTGGCATTTTTTCGCTCGTCCAGAACTTTCTTTGCTTCTTTTACGGTTAGTTGCGAAATCGGAGAGCCGTCTATTACTACGCCGCCGAAATCTGTTGCAAAAAACAGTTTTTCCGCGCCCAAAGCAACGCTTATTTTAAGCGCCAGTTCGTCCGACGAAATATTATACGCTTTCCCCGACAATCCCCAGCCGATATTAGGAAAAATGGGTATCATACCGTTATTGAGAATTTTCATAACCGAGTCGCTGTCAACCTTGTCCACGAGCCCTGTGTATTGATAATCAACGCCGTCAATCACGCCCATTCCGCGCGCTCTTATCCAGTCGCCGATAACCGAATGTGCGCCGTTTTCCGCAAACATCGTCATTATTTGATTGGCAACGTCAAACGCCGCCATTTTTATGAAAGGAATTGCCTCTTCACTTGAAATTCGCACGCCGTTATGCTCTTGGAGGTCTATGTTAAACGATTGCAGAATTTTTTCTATCCGTTTGCGCGTTCCCGGAATAATAACCACCTTTATACCAAGATTATGCAAAAGCACAACGTCGCGAATAAGAACGGGAAAAAGCGGATGCGAAAGAAGTCGCCCATCCGTCTTTATCACAAAAACAGTGTCTTTGTATTTCTGCAAATAACCAAACATCTGGCGGATAGTATCTATTTGGTCGTGCTGTAATTCGCCGTTCATTGCCTCGAAAGTCCCTTTTTCCTCTTTTTTGCTTTTTCTTCGTATAAGACATTATCGGCGCTGAGCATTGCAGCCTCAAAACATTCTTTCGACGCGCTGTCCAACGCAACACATCCCACACTTGCCATAACGTTATACGAATGATGTTTTTCAGAGTTGTATTCATCAAGTTTTTCACGCAGACGATTAACAAGACGGTCGGCGTTTTCTCTTGATTTAACGGACGAGAATATTGCAAATTCGTCGCCACCCAATCGTCCGACAATATCTTCTTCTCTGAACATCTCTTTCAAAATTCTCGCAAAAGCAGAAATTGCAACGTCGCCTTCTTTATGACCGAAATTATCGTTTATGTATTTAAGTCCGTCCATATCCAAGAACAATACGAGCGGAATAATTTCCGTTCTTCTGTATAAATGCTGAAGCCGCGAATACACAAACTGGAAGAAGCCGCGTCTGTTAAGAAGTCCCGTCAGTTCGTCGGTTATGGAAAGCGTTTGGACTTTCGCAAGCAATTCCGCACCCCTTACGGCAGTTGAAACGCTTATGCGCAAGGTCTCGTATGCGTCGGAATTAAGGTGGCTTTCGTAAGGCAAAAGCATAACCCCGAGTTCTTCGTCTTCAAAAAACAGCGGAATAAAGAAAAATGCTCGCCTCTCCCTTGCAAACAACAGCCTTTCGTCGGAAGTGCATTCCGAAAAAGATACGCTGGGATTGCCGCTTTGCTTTATGTTAAATCTTCTGGTTTTATCAAAGCCTATTAAAATGTCTATCGACCTGTCGCCTTCAACATCAGAATTTTTTACGGGCTTGTGATACAAACCTATAAGCGCCGAATTTATAGAAATTTCGGGAAGCGAACGCGCCAATTCGTCATTCAGAGATTCTATGCAAAAGCTGAGGGCTATGGAACTTGTAACCCGACGCAAAAGTTGTTGAGCGTCAAGCATTGCCAAATCCTGTACCTTTTCGTCCTTTATGCGAATATCGTGAATAAACATTGCGGCGGAATTAAGCGCCAAAATTACGGCGTTTGCGTCGGGCAATTTATCTTTGTATAATTTAACTCCGTCCGAAAGAATATTCAACGCCGCATACCACTGGCTGAAATCCCGCGACTCGCGTCCGTAATAAATCAAAATATCGCTGAAAAGGTGCAAAAACACTTTAGAGTCAAATGAAGCTTGCGAAATTTTTTCGACCAAAGCAGTAGCCCAAGAATGAATATTTTGCCCCGAAGCGTTATTCTTAAAAAGCGTCATATATTTACTCAACACAAAAGAGTAAAGCGAGTTGGTTGTATCTGCGCTTTCGTTAATTTCCACCTTAGTCCCTATAATTGACTGTTCCAGACAACCGCAAGACTGACGCGGCACAAAAACAGGCGGGACGTAATTGACATTATCGGGAGTAAAGCCGTTAATTTTATCGAAAAGCGTTTTTGCGCTTGCCATACCTATTTCAAAAAACGGCTGACGCGCCGTACTTATTGACGGAATAGACGATTCCGCTACTCTGTCGTCGTCAAATCCCGTAACCGAAACGTTTGTCGGCACCAAGATATGCCTGTCGTTAAGCTCTTTTAATACGCCGACCGCAGTCTCGTCATCGCTCGCCACTACAGCGTCAAAGTCAAGTCCTCGATTATCTATCAACTCCACCATTGCCGCTTGCCCCGTCGCTTGGCTAAAATGCCCGGGCAAAACATACCGCTCGTCAAATTCAATGTTGTTTGCAGAAAGCGCCTTTTTGTATCCCTGTAAACGCTCTTCCGCTTCGGGGTGCCCGTCGGGTCCTTTTACAAAGGCAATTTTTCTCTTTCCGTGAACTTCTATCAAATGCTGAACAGCGGCAAAAATTCCGTCTTCGTTATTAACAAGAATGGAAGGCACGCCCGACATCAAATAAGAAACCGATATAACAGGTAAATCTTTGGGAACTTTGGCTGAATACTCACGAAATTTTTCAAGCCCTACATCTTCAGCGATAAATCCTGCGAATATAATTAAACCGTCTAAACTTTTATTGTTTCTGATTGCTTCAAAGCAAGTCTCATAATGTAGCATAAACACGTCTTCGCGCGTTTGGTAAGTACCTAAATATGCTGTCAGTTGTATATCATTCAGCTTTGCAAACCCTACTATCCCGTCCCATATTTTGCATTGACACGTATTATCTATTGCGGAGAACAAAACTCCAAAATGAAGTCGTTTCTTTTCTTTCGTCAATTACACACCTCCTGTATGTACTATTTTCAAGTTGCATAAAAATACATTGCGCCACTAAGTTTGGGGGACTTTATTCATTTTTATTCAAAAAAACATTTTTTTTAAAGAAAATCACATTTTTTACGATTATCCCTTGCGCGGATATTTGGCAATATAGTATTTTCACTCCGCATTTTAGATTTATGCACCCATCGTCTATCGGTTAGGACTCAAGGTTTTCATCCTTGCAAGCGGGGTTCGACTCCCCGTGGGTGTATTCTCCCTCTTCTTTCCTCAATATTTTCGGAGGATTTTCTATGAAAAACGAGATTACAATAATTCAGCCCGATGATTTCCATTTGCATATAAGAGACAACGAGATTATGTCGGTCGTACTTCCCCACACAGCGCAAGTTTTTGCACGGGCAATAATTATGCCGAACTTAAAACCGCCGATAATTACGCTTGACGATGTCAAAAACTATCGCGACAGAATAATGCAAGCGGCGAAAAATCCGAATTTTGAACCGCTTATGACTATTTATCTGACCCACGACCACACTCCCGCCGACATCGAAGCGTTTGCAAAATCAGGACTTATAACGGGAATAAAAATCTATCCGAGCAACGCCACGACAAACTCGCAAGCGGGCATAAGCGATTTCGACAAAATAGCCCCTGTCTGCGAAGCAATGGCGAAGCACAATCTTCCGCTTCTGCTCCACGGCGAAGTAAGCGACGCAAACGTCGATGCTTTCGACAAAGAAAAGCGTTTTATTGACGATATTTTAAGCAAAAAGATAATGAAAACAGCAGGACTAAAAATAGTTTTGGAACATATTACCACCAAAGAAGGCGTTGATTTTGTGTGCGATAACGAAATTGCGGCAACAATAACCGCGCATCATTTGCTGATGAACAGAAACGCAATCTTTGAAAACGGAATAAATCCGCACAATTATTGCCTTCCCGTTCTAAAACGCGAAACTCACCGCCAAGCACTGCTTAAAGCGATAAAAATGCCTTCCAAAAAATTTTTCCTCGGAACAGATTCCGCTCCACACCCCAAAAGCGCAAAAGAAACAAGCGGCGGATTTGGCGGAATTTATTCGGCATTCGCCGCGCTCCCCCTTTACGCCGAAGCATTTGAAGAAGCCGACGCTTGGGAAAATTTCGAGAATTTCTGCTCCAAAAACGGCGCGGATTATTACGGTCTTCCGCACAATAAAGATACGATCACTTTAGTCCGCGAGCCGTGGACTGCCCCCGCCGAATTTAAGGTAAATGAGCAGATTTCAATCGTTCCTATGCGAGCGCAAAAAGAAATCAAATGGCGCATAAAGTGAGATTTTTCTGCAAAACCGCGTAAAATTTCGTATATTTATGCAAGAATATTAACTAATAAAGGAGTTTTTTATGAAAAAAGCAGTAATTGCATTGATTATTTCAGTATTTTTTACCATTAGTTTCGCACAAAGCGCGGCGGATTTTCGCCAACGTGCGATGACCCAAAGCACCGTTCATTTCACAACTTCGGACGGAAGAGTTCAGACTGCGGACTTTTGGCAGTTAAAATTAGGAAGATTTGAAGTCGATTTGGTGCGCAGATTTCCCGGTGAAGGCGACGTAGCAGTAAACGGAAACGTAAACATTATGTTTATGTCGGGCGGCTACCTCGAAGGAAACGGCTTCGGCAACCGCGGAAGAATAAATTCCACAGCCGAATTTGCGGTAAGACGAGACGGCGGCTTCCAAATGGTTCGTCAAGAAGCGATAGAGTACATTTTCTTCGGCGGCACACGCGTAAAACTTATTGACGGCGCAGGCGAAGAAGATTTGTATATCTTCATAGAAAACGACCAGAACATCTATCGGGCGCGCGATTTTACTTTGGCTATTTTTGTTAACAACAGAGCAACCCGCGAACTCGAACTCACCAACGACATCGAAGGTATCACGGCGATAGCCTTTACCGCCGAAAGAGCGAGAGCAGGTCATCGCGCGACAATGGACGAGCTGAACAGATAATCGCGCATTATATATGAGTTTAACACTTGGACGGGTAATTCAGGAGCAAAAAAACTACTATTTAGTGGACATTGCAAAAGAAAATCCCGTCCGCGCAGTCCTTAAAGGCGTTGCCAAAGCAAAGCAAAAACGAATAGCTGTCGGCGATTACGTAAATGTAGAAATATTTGACGGAATTGCCGACAATGCCATAATCCGCAATGTTCGCGAAAGAAAAAACTTTTTACCAAAACCCCTTATTGCAAATATCGACAATGTTTTTTTCATAAATTGTTTTATAGACCCTGTCTTGGATTTGTCTTACATCGACAAATTTCTCTTTTGCGCCGCCGTAAAAAATATTCATACAACTATTGTTTTTAACAAAATAGACATTTTGTCTGCCGAACAACTCGAAAATTTACAAAACATAGCACAAATTTATAAAAAAATCGGTTATGACGTTTTACTAACAAGCAAAGATGACGCAAAATCAATAGAACAAATAAAAGATGTCGCAAAAGACAAAGTTTCGGTTTTTGCAGGGCAGTCGGGTGTCGGGAAGAGTTCAATTATGCAGATTTTACTTCCCGACGAATATTTTGCGGTGCAAGAATTGTCGCGCGCACTGCTTCGCGGGAAAAATACAACTTCGCACACATCGCTTCTGCAACTTTCAAACGGCGGTTTTGTAGCAGACACACCGGGATTTTCGGTTTTTGAAATGCCTGAAATAAAGCCGCAATTTGTAGCTTCATACTGGAACGATTTTGTCGAAACCCTGCGAAATGCACCTTGCAAATACTCAAACTGTTCCCACAGAAACGAGCCGAATTGCAAAATAATATCCGCCGTAGAAACTGGAGAAATCGCCGAAAGCCGATATATGAATTTTATAGCGATTTTTGAAGAAATGAATAAGAAGAAGTATTAAAAAAATGGTGCGGACAGCGGGACTTGAACCCGCACAAGGCAATCCCCACAGGATCCTTAATCCTGCGTGTCTACCAATTCCACCACGTCCGCATTGTTAAAAAAAATGGTGCGGTCAGCGGGACTTGAACCCGCACAAGGCAATCCCCACAGGATCCTTAATCCTGCGTGTCTACCAATTCCACCACGACCGCACAAAAAACTCATTTATTCTGCGCTCTCTTCCTGAACAGGAAGCATCGGCATCTCAATCGGCATAACTGGATTAACGTTAATTTGCTGTGTTGCCGCGCCTTCGCGCTCCACAACAGCCCGCACACCCGAAGCCGTAGTCGTCAGATTACCTCTGGCAACATAAAGCGTAATAATAAGGGTCAGCACAAAAAATGCCGCCGCAAAAATTTTTGTTCCGCGCGTTAAAATGTTTTCGGCATTCTGCGAACCCAAAAGCGAGTTTGCAGTAGCGCTTACTCCGCCGCCGATTGCGCCCGAAATACCGCCGCCCTTATCGTCTTGAATAAGCACCAAAAATACCAAAATCACGCACACAAGCAAAAACAAAAAGACCATAAATCCAAACAACATATATTTTTTCCTTCTTTTTACTGCGGGATTACCACGCCTTTGAACTGCTCGGCTTTAAGCGAAGCGCCGCCGATAAGTCCGCCGTCAACATTATCTTTTGCCAACAATTCTTTGGCGTTTTTCGGGTTCATACTGCCGCCGTATTGAATAACAAGCTTAGCCGCCAAATCTTTATCGTACAATTTTTCCAACTGTTTTCTTATGAACAAGTGAACTTCTTCCGCTTGCTCGGGTGTGGCAGTTTTGCCCGTTCCGATAGCCCATACAGGCTCGTAAGCGATAACCGTGTTAAGCGCTTCTTCTTTTGACAAACCGTTATATGCGCCGATAATTTGCTTTTCTACAACTTTTTCGGTAAAGCCGTTTTCTCTTTCTTCGAGCAATTCGCCTACGCAGATTATAGGTTTTAAGCCGCCCGCAAGTGTTGCTTTTGCTTTTTTATTTACGGTTTCGTCGGTTTCGCCGAAATATTGTCTTTGCTCGGAGTGCCCTACGATTACGTATTCGCAACCAACGCTTTTAAGCATAGCTACCGAAATTTTTCCTGTGAATGCGCCGCTTGCTTCCCAATGAACGTCTTGCGCGCCGAGTTTAATTCCGCTTCCTTTAATTGCCTGCGCAACAGCCGACAAATTTACATAAGGAGGGCAAACCGCAACTTCTACATCGCCTCTGTCTTTGCATTCCGCAACAACACTTTTTGCCAATTCAACCGCTTCTTCAACAGTTGTGTTCATTTTCCAGTTGCCTGCGATAAATATTTTTCTGCTCATCTAAAAAATCTCCGTTAAATCTTATTTTCCGACCGCAAAAATACTTATTGCCGCAAACAAGAAGCAAGGCAAATTGAATGTTTAGCCGAAAAAAACTTTTTTTTACATTTTGCGCACGATTTTTGGCGCTTTTTAGTCTGCCTTTATCTTGAAAGTAAACACGCAGTTTCCAATTTCTATCCGGTCTTTGTTCTGCAAGACGCATTTACTCACTTTGTTCCCGTTGTGCTTGAATTTCTTCCCTTGAATTAAATATTCACCGTTATTTATTGTAAGCTTTGCTATGTTTTCGGAGTCAAAAATGCCGCTCGCCACGTAAAAATCGTCTTCGGGAACGCTTCCAAACATCATAGTACGCTTGTTTATCGGATAGATTATCTTGTTATTGAGTTCTATCAAAAACGCTTTTACTACGATTTTTTCGTCATCTGTTTCGCTATCCGATGAGACTTTCGAGAAAAACATACCGTCTTTACTTGAAAGAGTGGCGGATGACAAATTGTCGCCGCTGTCTTGCAAATCTTCGCTGGCAACTTCCACTGCAACAGGCGGCTCTCCGACAAATTCCAAAGCTATGGTAAATTCGCCCAAAGTGATTTTTGCACCGCTTTCAACTCGCATATTGGTTATTTTTTTGTCGTCTATAAAAGTTCCGTTAGTAGAACCGAGGTCATCTACAAAATACGCCTTTTTGTCCCAATCATAACTGATTTGAAGGTGTTGGCGCGAAACTCCCATACTGTTAATCGGTATGTTATTGTGGGGCAAGCGCCCGACGGAAACAGGCGATTTTGAAAATTCGTAGGTCTTAATCAACTCCGCATTGTGATAAACAATTGCCTTTATCATAAAAACAGGTCCCCCGTATAAAAAGTCATAAAGTATATTTAATATAATAAATGGCAAACAACTTTTACAAATCGGAGTGAATTTTGTTGGAAAAAGAAGATATTTTTATAAAAACGGCATTCGTCGCAGTAGTTATTTTGGCGCTTGCGACTGTTATTTTTGCGCAAATCCCCCGCTACAGTTTTGAAGAACGTCAAAGGCAGTTGGACTCATTGGAATTTCTTCAGCAAGAAGCGATAAGAAGCGGACTGCAAGACAACTTTGTCGCTGAAATGAGGCAATTACAGGCGATAATAAAAACGGAAATAGAGACAAGCAGGCGCGAACAGAGAAACGGACAAACGCCGACAGCGTCGCGAACTCAAACAGCAATTGCCGCAAATTTTATAGAAAACGCATACAATTCTTTTATGGGACGACCAATTCTTGACAAACTGATAATAGGAATGGGCGCGCTCGCAGTCCTTGCCGCAGTATTTTTAATTTTTACACGGCTCTTCCTTGCAATTTTGCCAAAAGGCAAGAAAGCCCCCATAAAAAAACAAGTTGCGCCGACAAAGCCAAAGCAAGAAAAGAAGCAAGCCGCACCTCCGATGTCGTCGAAAATTGTACCGCCTCCCGCACCGCAAACACCGCCGACTTTGGAAACCGCAATTTATTCGTTAAGGGAACTTGCAAGCAAATATCCGTCCCCGCCTGCACCGACAAACACAAAAGTCGAAGATTTGCTGAAAATAGACATATCGGCGCCGATAAAACCCCAAGAGCAAACAAATGCGGAAATCCCGCAACCAATTCCACAGTCATTTGAAATTGAAATGCCGAATGCGAGCGTTATTCCGCCCCAAACAGTAATGCCGCCAAAACAGGAGGCAATATACGAGGCGCCGAAACCGCAAACACCGCCGACTATGCCGAAAATCGAAAGTAAGCCGATACCGACGCCGCAACAATCCAAGCCACCGCGCGCGTTAGAAATAAGAAACGAAATAGTGAGACGTTTCGACGCAAATGAAGACATCGGTAAAATAGCGCAAGATTTAAAGATGAGCAAAGACCAAGTCGCAATGATTTTGAGGTTGGCAGACAGGAGGGCGTAATTGAATTTACAAAACATAATTCCTCAAACAACATTGCATAAAATCGCAAATCTTGCCCAAATGCCTCAGGAAGAGGGCGGCAATACTGCTAAAGTGCAAGAGCAAAACACGACAAAACCGCAACTTCCGCAAACTCCGCAAGAAAGCCAAGCCGCACAACCTGCGCAGACACAAACGCCCAAAACCGCAGATACCGCCCTGTTGTCTTCGCCGCAGAATAAAGAAGAAATGATGCAACTTCTCTCAAAAATTTTAGCGAAAACTCAAGGAGGCGAGGGAATGGACGCGACGATAAAATCCGTATCCGTCGAAAAACTTGCGTCCATTGCGCAGACTGCCGTTAAAAACGCGGAAAATTTTGCAAAACTCGCTCAGGAATTGACTGCGCAAATAGAAAAATCAAACCTCTCCCCCGAAGAAAAAGAATTGGCGCGCGCAATCCTAAAAGAAGTTGAAGCGATTTTGCGAAAACCATCGCCGAATTCCCAACTTTTGCAAAACGCAAACGCCTTGCCGAAAAACATTTCGACGGAAGAGATTTTCAAATGGACGGCAACGCAAGTAAAGGCGGGCAACTTGTCGGCGCGTGATTTTTTTGCCGTATCACAATTTTTGCTGGGAAATGAAACAATTAGCAACGGCGAAAAAACCTTCACCCAAAACGCTAACACTAATGTAGGGGCAGGTTTTAAACCTGCCCAAATGCAAAACCAAACGCATATTGCAGAAAATCAAACAGTGGCGAACTATAATAGGGCAGGTTTAAAACCTGCCCCTACGCAAAACGACAAAATACCCGTATTTATAAAGCAAACCGAGGCAAATATCAGGGCGAATATTCAAAATTTAATTCCGCTTACGCAAAGCGAAGGTATAAAAAGTTTGCTTACTGAAATTTTATCATCGCCTCAAAGGGATAATGCCACATTCTCGTTTGCAAAAATTGAAGGAAAAATCGGCGGTGGCGAGACGAAATTTCTCCCGCTTGTGCTTCATACGCAGTTTAACAGCGAATTTTCTGCAGTTTTACAAAAAAACTTTCCCGAATTTTCAAAAGAATTGATAAGCGACACGGCAAACATTATAAGAACAAGCCCAAAACCTATAATACTCTCGCAAGAAGTTATTGAAAATTTGAGAAGCATACTGAAAAGTTTTACGGAAAACACAGCGCGCCCCGAAAATACCACGCAAACCGAAAGTGTTATACGCCCGCAAAATGCGCAAAACCTGAACACTGTTCAAACAACAAATGCGCCAGCTATGCCAATTCCTCAATTTATACAAAATGCAATCCCCACACCAACCGAAACTCAAAATGTGAGTACGCCTTTCTTACAAAACACAGCAAATCCCATACAAACACCCCAACAAATACTACAAACGGCAGGTGGCTCAGCCGCTTCAGCCGCGACAATGTGGAGGATTACGCCTTCTGTTTTGTCTGCGTTATTGCAATATATTGCGGAACCGAGCAAAAATGACGCAATATTGCAAAATTTTAAAACATTGTTTGCCACAGAAAAAAGCGTTGAAAATATTACTGCACAAATGCGAGAATTTATAAAAAGCAAACCCGATATTTTGTTGAAAGAACTGATGCAGGTTAATTCGGAGGCAATAACAACCAGAATTGCGGCACATAACAAACCCGAAATTTCTTCTCCGCAAATTTGGGGACAAATGCAAAATACTCTGGAAAAACTTGATAATATAGAAAACATATTGAAAAATCCTGATATTATATTCAAAAAAGAAAACCCGGTAGATTTTCTTATGGCAAAAATCGGAATTTTGCAGGGAGCGATTAAGCAAGAAGAATTGTTGCGCAGAGAAAAACAACCGCAAATGGAGGAAAACCTGCGAAACGTCCTGCGTGAAATTTCAAGCCAAATAAAAGAAGCGGCGCAAAAATTACAGAATTTGCCGAATTTGCAGGCGGACGAAAAATTAAGCGAAGCATTTTCACGGCTGAGATTGTTGTCCAATTCCGTAAACGAGCTTTCACAAAAGATTGATTCCGCAAATTTGCTCGCAAACAAGGTCGATATTACCACAGGAAGAAGCGAACAAACCGTTCTTATTCCTGTACAAATCGGCAATGCTTGGATACAAATGGAACTTCGCATAAACAAAGACGAAAAAGACGGACAGGAAAAAAAAGGCAAAAAACAAGCTAACGAAGTTGAACTTACAGTCGAGTTGGAAAAAGGCAATACTGTTTCGGCAAAGGCAAACTTAACCTTAGAAAAACAGTTGCAGGTCGCAATAAATTTCACTAACGAAAAAATGCTTGAATATTTCAAACTGAATTACAACGAATTTTACAAAGCGCTCGAAAGTATCGGTACAAAATCGGTGCGCGTCAGTTTCAACAAAAAGATTGAAGAAGAACAAAAAGTTCAGAGCGCAGGTATAAAAAGCAACATTGATATTACGGGGTAAAAAAATGCTTAAAAAAGAAGCAAAAAAATCAGTAGCCCTCCAATACGACGAAGAAAAAGACGTTTCTCCGAAAGTCGTTGCAAAAGGAGCGGGAAATGTTGCCGAAAAAATAATAGAAAAGGCAAAAGATAACGAAATTCCGATTTACGAAGACAAGGCATTGGTCGAAGTTTTAAGCGAAATAGAGTTAGACCGAGAAATCCCGCCCGAACTATACAAAGCAGTAGCCGAAGTTTTAGCGTGGGTATATAAAGCGCATAAGAGCATATAATCGTAGGGGCGTATTGCATACGCCCTTATTTTTATTATTGTGTTTTAATTGGGCGTATGCAATACGCCCCTACAAGAAAAAAACAGGAGCGAAAATTCGCTCCTGCATTTTTTTCTGTAATCTCGTTTCCGATTTCTCAGAACGCAAATACTGCGCTGACACGGCTTGCAAGATACGGATTTCCGCCACTTGAAAACAAGCTCGTGAAAGTATAGGGAAGGTTTTGAGCAATCGTGAAATCGATTTTCAAACGATTTTCAATATTTACACCCATACCAAGAGATACGTGGTCAATATCATTGGTTTCAACCCAACGAGAGCCTTGGTTGCTACCGAATGATTCTTTTGCAAGAAGTTTTGCACCGCCGACACGAAGAATAAACCAGTCGGTAAGAACGTTTCTTTCAATACCGAAACCAATTTTTCCACCCATCATATCTTTAGAACCAAATCTCGGCATATCGCCGTCGGCTATTATGCCGTCACGACCAACATTACGTACTTCACCGCTGAGCAAAGCGTGAGATTTGCTGTTATACAAACCATAAAAACCTGTCCAGAAGAAACCGCGGTCGATGTTTACGTTAAGACCTACACCTGCGCTGAAATTTACAAGACGCTCATCATCGCCGTAGTTTACTATATCCGCACGCAAGCTCGGCACAAACGCACCGTTAATTGCGGGAAGGTCAGCAAACATACGAACATCTACGTGTACACCAACGTCATTATCCGCAACACGGTGAAATCTGTTCACGTCTCTTGGTATTGATCCATCTTCTATCAAAGCACCTTCTAATGTAAGGGTAGAGATACCAATTGACGCATCCAAATCAACACCGTCTCCTATCGGAGTATTCACACCGATATTTCCCTTAATAAATCTGTTTGTTAAGTCGCTCTTGTTGAGTTCGGCTTCTCCAAAACCACTCACGTTTGCAATCAAATGGCGCGGCGCACCGTTTTGAAACGCAATATATGTACCCAAACCTACAGTAGTTCCATTCGGAAGAGTTTTAGAAAACATCAAGTCAACTTTTCCAAGGAACTCAATATCAGACGGACTATACAAAATACCATCTGCTCCGGCTCCAAATGGATTGCGACGAACAACTGTGATATCTTCTCCTGCAAAAACCAAAGCTCTGTTATGTGGCTGTGGAACAGTACCCGTTCTGACAGTTCTCAAACCCAACTCGTTAATATTGAATGCTACAAGATTAAGAGCGGAATCCACTCTGTTAAATGTTGCACCGATAGTAAACTTACGTTGGTCTTCCTCTCTTTGTCCGAAAGAAATAGCACCGCCGAAAAACGGTTGTTCGGGACGCCAATCTATACCGCTTTCCCACTCACGATTTGGGGTTCTTGTAATACTTCCATAAGAACCGTACATAATATTGCCGAACAAGCCCATATTTGCCGGATTTCTGTGGATGGACATCTCGTCCATAAAGAAGCGGTCGGTACCGCCCATCGTCTCAATTCTTGCATCTGTTGCAAACGCCACAAACGCAATTCCTGCAAGCGCTACCCCTGCTACAATTTTTTTAAACATACTAAAACAAACTCCTTCTTAAATTTTTTTAATTCGGTGTAAATACAAACGGGTATTCCACTTCCGTCACGTCTCCCGGGATATTTATTCTCCCGAAGACCCAACTTCTTATTCGGCTCACTACCGTTTGCTCAAAAATATCATCACCAATTGTTGAACTGACCAACTGGGCGTGAATAACATTCCCAAATTCGTCAATTGCCCATTTTACCGTTACACGACCCTGCATTCCGGGGTTATCTCTGAGACGCTGGTTATATGCGTGTTGCAAGCTAGCCATATTTTGGCGCACAACCCGCATAATTTCCGCTCTCGAACGACCGCCCGTAAGTCCTGCTCCTGTCGCCGCCGCCGGTTCTCTTACTCTTACTTCGGCTCTTCGCTCAAACTGCATATTGCCGCCTCCGCCGCCCATAAGACCTGCCAAGCCGTCAACACCGCCCGTTCCGCCGCCAAAGCCCGACCCCATACCGCCGCCAAAACCGATACCGCCTGCACCTGCACGACCTGTACCGCCTCCGCCGCCTGCCTGAAGTCCGCCTGCACCCGAAATAATAGCGTCAATACCCGCGGCAAAACCGCCTTGACCTTGAGCACCCGCAACGTTAGTCGCTACCGCACCCGACAATACTCCCAAAACGCCCTGACGAGCAATTCTCGACCTCGGGTCGCCGCCACCGCCTGTAGGCGCGGCAGTTCCCTGACGTTGTTGCGGACGTTGCTCTTCACGCTGTGGAGTAGGAGTAGGCTCAGGATCCGGTTCAGGTTCTCTGATTGCTTCTCTTACAACTTCCGCCATTGTAACTGTATGCTCTCTGATATGTCTTTCGTAAAAGTCCACAGCAACAATTTCTATTTCAAAAATTACTGCCATATACCAACTCAAGAAAATACCGAGAACAAAAAGTATCGGGAATATAATCTTAGTCTTTTTGGAATCGTCTTCGACTTCAAAGATGTCGCCTCTCGCGTTAAGCATCTTTACGAATTCGTCTTGCGAGCGAACTCTGCCTTCGTCTTCTTCCTCGTCCTCGTCAAGGTCGTCCAAGTCAATCGACTGAACTTTCGCTCCCAACGCCTCGTAATTTGCACGAAGTTCTTTTGCGCGAACTCTGTCAAAATTTCTGCCAATGGAAGTCCACGCCTGCGAAGAAAGCGACTCTGCTACTTTTTCCGAGGATGCGCCCGACGATTTCACGATTTCAGCAACAACTTTGTCGAGAATATCTTTTTCGGTAATCCTCTTTAATTTTACTTGATATGCCATATTATTGCTCCCTCATCATTACCGCGAACCTCATTCTACTGAAGCCCTGTCTTCCTGAAACCGTCATTACTTTATACATCACGTTCAAACCTAAATTCTTATCGACCTGAACAATGACGTCATCCCTCACCTCAGTCAGCGCGCCTATTCTCACCAATTCTATTTGTTGCGACATTTTTTCTCTCAAAGCTATGTCAAGCGCGGTATTGGTGTCCGCCATAAACTCATAGAAATCTCTTGACGCAAGCGCTCTGGTATCTTCTATCGCAACGTTGTCAACAATAATAGCATCCTCGGTAACCGCTATCTGAAACGGCAAGTCCACCGGTCTTTCGTTCGATATTGAGTTAGGCAACTGCAAGTTATCCGCGTTGGTTAACATAGAACCATCCGCCGAAAAACTTTGAAGAAGGAATAACAACAAAACTGTCATTACGTCCATCATAGCCGCCATATTCATCGGCACTTTCTTTTTTGGTTTGATACTACGTCTAGCCATCGTTTTCCTCCTTTCTTAGTCCTGTCCTTGTTCTCTAAATCGCGCTATGGAAATATTGGTGAGATTTGCACTCCTTGCAACGTCCATAACCTGAATTATTTTGTCGTAGATAATGTGGTCATCAGCCGCAATTATCACGTCATCTCTGTCGTCAACATCGGGAAACCGCTCACGAATTTGCACCAAAAGCGACTTAAGCAAGTCGTAAGCCGACACAGGGCGTTTTTCAAAATCGTCAAGATTTTCGATAGTGATTAAACGTCTGTTCGGAATTTCCGTTGCACCTTCTTCGGACGCATCTCTGACTCCCAAAACGGTTGTAGAAAACTGAGTGGTAAGCGAATAAACCTGCATACCGACTTCCAAGTTTTCGATAATCATACCGTTTTCCTGCACAAGTAAGTCATTACCGTCATATACCACTCTGCCCGCCGCATCACGTCTCGGAATAGAATAGTACCCCATAACAGGCGTTGTGAAATTCATTGCTTCGGAATCATCCACATTATAAGCAATCAAACGAATTTCCGTTCTGTCCTGTTTCGCAAATGGTATTCCCAAAAGCGGGTGAATAGGCATATTAGCGTATTGCCCGGTCCTTCTGTCCAATAATCTCGGGTTAAATTCCACGTCTCTGAGTTCAAAGCCGTCAATTCTTGAGCGGTAATCGTGAAACTCCCTATATATAATCGACGGAAGAACAAAACCGTCTCTTGCGCCTACGGTAATCGCAGAGTCCGAAACCATAACCGTAAGAATGAGCTTGTTCGGCTCCTCTTGCGGCTGTTCCGACTGTGTCGATTCCGTTTGTGAGCCGCGACCTCTCGGAAGAGAAATATCAACAGTCGCCATTCTCGCAAACTCAGCCATAGACAACAATACAGGGATGAGACAGACCATTAGAGCCATAAAAATGGTCAAATCTAAATCGTCTGCATCCCTTACTCTTTTTCTTATCTTATTTGCCATAGACAAACACCTTCTTTCTTTAAAAGGTCCGCTTATGCTTCAATAAGATTTACTAATTTTGCCGTTTTTTCATCCAATTCGGAAAGAACTTTATCTGACCTTGATGAAATAATCGCCTGAGCAATAATCAAAGGAATAGCGCACGTCAAACCGAAAAGTGTCGTTGACATAGAGATAGAAATACCTCTCGCCAATTCTGTCGCACGCTGAGCCGCAGGAGCGTTCGCCACCGCGTCAAACGACATCATAAGACCGAAAATCGTTCCCATAAGACCAACCATCGAAGCAGTATTACCGAACATAGCAATAATGTTAACGTTTTTGTTGATATTCGGAGCATCGCCCAAGAAAACCTCGTCGATAGCCTTTTGGATTTTCTTTGAACCTGCATCGCGGTTTTGGATAATAATTGAAACTGCTTTTGCAAGCGGCATTTTGGGTTTCGACTTAGTATATTTAAGCGCCTCATCCCACTTTTCCGCTTTGATAAAACGCTGTAAATCTCCCATAAATTTTTCGGTATTACCTGCAGTGAACCACAAATAAATCACTCTTTCGATAACAAAGCCAAGTCCGAAAAGTCCCATAAAAAGTATCCACACCTGAGCCCAAGTACCGCCGTTTTCCGGTTTGAACCCTTCCCACACAAATTGTAAAAACAATTCCATTTTAAACCCTCCTAAGGTTAGTTATTAGTTTATTTATTGTATCCATTTTCTCTTTTAATTCAATCCAAGTTGTCTTCTGAGTTCCGTTATACGAGCCGCCTCCTGAGCCGTAGCTCTTTCCGCATTTGTTCTGCGCGACGCCAAAGAAGACAATTTTTCGCTGACAGTCATATTGCTTGCAACTATGCTGTTTATAGCCATCATCGCTTGGTCGTGTTCGCTACGCGCTTCTCTTCTTGCAAGTTCAGCCGCTGTAATCACGACAAATCGACCGTCTGCTCTCGCTTGAGCGCGTTCTGCGTTCAAATCCACTTCCGCCTGAGCAATCTCGCCGAAAGAAAAGCCTGCAAGTTCAAGTTCCGCCGCCAAAATGCCGATACGTCCCTGAATGCTGTCCGTCCACTCGTTTTTGCCGACAAAAAGCGCCGTAAGATTGTCGATACTGTTTACAAACACGGGCAACGCCTGTTTTACAAAGTTCAAGTAAAACTCTTCGACCATATCGATAAACGCCATTTCTTCTTCTTCGTCCAAGCCTCTGGGCATCGGCGTATTACGCACCATTGTTCCCGCTTCTTGGAACGCATAACCTTTCATAAACCACATTTGCGACAAGTACAATTCCGCATCATTCACAAATGACGCCTGAATACCCGCCTCACGAGCAAACTGAACCGCTCGGGCAAAATTCGTTATAGCCTCGTCGTAGAACTGATGAACGCCACCGCTCAATATCTGAATTCGTGTTCCCATCTGAACGTCGTTGTTTCCGAAAAGCGTCTGATTACGGAAAGCGTCTGCATACGCTTTAGAAGCGAGACCAACCGACTGTATTGAGCGAATAGTCCACTCGGCAATAGCCAAAGCCGCCGCGCTCATATATGTTTCCGCAAGTTGCTGGAACGACTCCTGTTTTCTTCTTGCCGCCGCCTCAACATCACGCTGATTTCTTCCCGTCAAAGTCATCTGTTCAAATCTTGAACGCTGAATTTCCGCCAAGTTGAAGAATGCTATAGCGCCGTCCTCATTTGAAAGCGCGTCGCTCTCTCTGAAACGTGCAAATATCTGCGTTGCCAAAAGGAAGTTCTCTTCCGATTCAGGCATTCTTCCCAAATCTCTGAATGCACCGCCCGCTCTGTTCAACGCCTTCATTTGGCTGTCGCGGTTAGATGTAAATCTGCGTGCATAACTAACAAACGCTTCCGCCATTCTGACCAAATCGCCCATTTGCTCGTAAGCAAGACCGATTGAGAAATAACCCGACGGTGCAAATTCGCTTTCTACGTATCTTGTTCCCAAAATTGTATAAACCTCGATTGCTCGTCTGAAGTTTTGCGCTTCTTCGTAAGCAAGACCTGCGTTATACAACGCCTGAGGTGCCTGCGCGTCTGTCGGGAACATTCTGAAAATCTGATAATACATATCTCCCACGGTTTCGAGCTGACCTGCGCTTCTGAAGTAGCCTGCCGCAACGCCGAGCGCACCGATGGAGAACTCGGACTCATTAACCGTTTGCGCCGCTAATCTCATAATTTCACCGGCTTCGGTAAACAATTCGGCTTTTGCAAAGTTTTCACCCGAACGAACAAATGCTCTCTGAACAAGTTCGTGTCTTGGGAACCTTGTCGGAAATTCTCTGAAAATCCGCGCCGCCTGAGCCGCAGAATCCGCGCCTTCAAAAGTTACCGCCGCCTCAAACCAACCGAGAGGCGCAACTGTAGAAGCAGGGTATCTTACCACTATTGTCTGGAATTCCGCCGCCGATTGCGCAATTTGCCTGCGTTCTCTCATACGAGTTGCTTTTTGGAAAATTGCCGCCGCCGACAAATCCACGTATGTTTGCAGAAGCTCCGGGTTGTTTCGGGTTCGAGCTATAAGAGCATCGTATTTTGCAACCGCTTCGTCAAATTGTTCGTTTCGGGCGTAAGAGTCAGCCGCAAGCTTGGTCGCCTGTCTCCACATTGCCGTATCTGCCGCACCGTAAGCCGCAAGAATTCTATGCGACATTGAAATCGCTTCCACGTAATTCGAGCCGTCGAAGTGAATGCTTGCCGCCGCATAAAGCGCTTCTGCCGCCTTTGCGTCCTGCGGGAACCTTTGTTGGAATTCGCTTATTGTAGTAAGCAATCTTCTTGTTATCGGAAGCGCATACGCTTGCTGTTCGTTCAAACTTCCCTGTGCAATCTGCACTCTGCGTAAAGTGTCAAGCGCAACAACCGCGCCCCAACCTGCGTCTCCCTGAGAAATATTTATCGGAGATGTGCGAGCCGCACCTTCAGTTCTCATTCTTTCGATTTCCGCCGCGCTCATACCGATAGTGTCAATGTCCGCTCTGAAAACAGGGAATGACGCCAAGTTTGCAAACGCGACCAAATTGTATCTTACAGCCGCGTCTTCAAAACGTCCGACCGCCATAAGCGCTTCTGCAAGGTTAAAGTTAAATTCGTAAACCATCCACAAATCTTGCGGGAAGTCGCGTATAACTCTTTCGTAGGCAACAATCGCTTTTTCATAGTGTCCTCTTGCAACTTGCGGATCTGTCGCTTGTTGAGCAAGGGCGTGATGATAAACCGCAATGGAGCCCAACGACTGTTTTACCATATCCTGAGCAACCGCCAAAGCGACCGAATTTCCTCTGTTTGCCTGAGCCCAAGGAGTGCCGGGGCTGAAACGTTCAACCAATCTTTCGCGCGCATTGTTTGCGTCAACGGGACGAGTACGAATAAGATGAGCGCTCACTATGTTCATTTGCGCTCTCGGAGCCTCCGCAAAGTTCGGGAAACGCTCTATCGCTCTGTTAAGCGCTACGATTGACTGTTCAAATTGTCCGTGGTCAAAGTTTCTCATACCTATTCTGAACAGAATTGTATCTTCAAAAGGACGCGCTCCCACTCTTGCAAAATAAGCGATTGCCGCATCCGCGCCGTTTGCCATATCGGAAAACGCTATAGCCATATTTTCAATTGCTTCCGAGCGAAGTTCGCAACGGGGAAACTCTCTGCGCGCACATCTGTCCACGTATTCGCCGTAAAGATTAACCGCTTCGTCCAAGTCGCCGCGGTTATGATGTATTTCCGCACGTCTGAAATGCGCCATCTCGCGTATGTCGGGCGTAATGTGTTCGGGATTTATCTGATTAAGGTGATTGAGTGCACAGTTAAAGTCGCGAAGGTCGCCGAAACAAATTTCTGCAATTCTGAAATGCGCCGCCGAAGCACGACGGTCATTCGGATACCTTCTGACAAGTTGCTCAAACGCCGCTCTTGCTCTTGTAAGGTCTCCGTCAATCATATATATGCCGCCGATTTCAAGCCAAGCCATAGGCGCTCTGTTGGTACCGTTATATCTTTCCGCTACAGTCTGAAACGTACGAAGCGACCTTTCATAATTAGGTCTGGGCATTACAGGTCTCGGTCCTACACGCGCTCTTTCCCAACGAGCAAAATCAATTTCATATTGACCTTGCGCCCTGATAAATCCGTCTCTCTCATCCCTGTAAAGACCTTCCGCAACAGAATAAAGCGCGTCCGCACAACGCTGACGACCGCCTCTTGCGTTCTCACCGACGCAACTTCTGTCATAAAAGTCCTGCCACTGAGCGATTGTCTGCTCGGTTCCCGCAATGGGACCTACCGCCTGCTCAATTCTTGCTTCCTCGCGAGCGCGGTCTCTCTGCATTTGCTCAAGCCTCCGCTGAAGCTCCTGACGCTCTCTCTCTCTTCTTTCTGCTTCTCTGTCGCGTTGCGCGTAAATATCAGTCGCAGAAAAAGCAAGCACCAAAAGTGCCGCACAAAATCCCAAAAACCTAACATTTTTCATAGTATAGCAAACTCCTCATTTTTATTTCACACCTTCAAATTATTTGTTGTTGCATATTTTTTCGACAAACTTACTACACAACAAACATAATATATACACACTCTCCAAAATTTGCCTGTTTTTTTTTAACAGTCCTGTTTTTTTACTCTTTTCTCCTAAACAAGAGAACTCGCCAACACCGCATTCTCAAATTCGGCGCCTGCGTTTTCGGTTGTATCAATGTCGTCAAAAATACCTATTACAGTAGAACCCGACCCTGACATAACCGCCGCGCTTGCACCATAATCCAAAAGCTGTTTTTTTATATCAGCCAAATTTGGGTGCGACAAAAATACACTTTGCTCAAAATCATTATGGACATTTTCTGCGATTTTTTGCATTTTTCCTGTTTTCAGCGCAAATTTTAACTCCGAGGTTTTATTTATATTTTTTCCGATTTTTGTGTAATCAATCCTCGAATATGCCTCTTGAGTAGAGACTCCGAACTGCGGAACTACAAGTAAAAAATGAAGTTTTTCGCAGATGTTTTCTATCGGATACAAACGTGCGCCCGCCTCGCTGTCAAACGCTGTTCCTCCGTAAAAGTAGAAAGGAACGTCCATTCCGAGCTTTCGCGAAAGTTCGATTTTCCGCTCGATTTCAACATCAATCTCCCACATTTTAAACAAAAGCTTAAGCGTTTCGGCAGCGTTTGCGCTTCCGCCTGCAAGCCCGCCCTGAACAGGAATTTTTTTGTCTATATGAATAGACGCGTTCTGCTTTATTCCGAACTCTTTTTTAAGCAAGATTGCCGCTTGCCAGCAAATATTATTTTCGTCGCACGGGACTTGCGGATTATCGCAGAAGATTTTCATCTCGTCGCACTTTTCTATGGTTATGGTATCGCCCAAGTCAATCTGATGTTTTATTATGCCGAGTTCGTGGTAGCCTGCGAATTGACCTTGCGTAAGTTTTTTGACAATATCAAGCGCAAGCGTTATTCGAGTGTAAGAAATTCCCTGTATCAATTTTGCTCCTCAGTTTAGTTCTACCCATTTCCAGATTTTCCAAATTGCGTTTGCTTTTCTCATAGCGAAAACCTGTCCGTTTATATCTATAATATATTCTTCGCCGCGCATTCTTATTCTGATTTGCGACGAACTTGTTCTCACCAAAGCCGAAAGCGTGTCTGTCCCTTCCACCTCAAAAAGCATATCTCTCACCACAAACGGCGACAGAAACACTATTTCATCCGCCAACCTGAACATATTTCTGTGAATTCTGTCTTCATCCGTCCAGCTTAACTCGTGAAACCACAGATTAGACGGCAAAAAATTACTCGGCGGCAAAAAACTGCTCGGCATAAAAATACTGTCAATTTGCACTAAAGGAAGCGTGCCGAAATTGACCAAACTTGCCGTATGTCCCGCAAACTGAGTGTATGACGCATATTGAGCGGTAGAATAAATCAATCGCACAAAGGCGTCGATGTCCTTTTGTTCGTATGCTTCACGCAAAAGTTGAATTGTACGCTCGGGCGAACTCGGCACAATCGGCGGAGGCGTCGTCTGCGGAAAAAACGGATTAAAGCAGGCGTTAATTACCGAAACTGCCGCCAAGAGTAGGATGGAAAAAAGAAATCTCATCTAACTCCCTCCATTCTGTTATTTGCCACCTGAAATCCGTGCGCTCCACGGTAATTCTGACCCTGCCCGTTTCTACGTGCGCGGAATTTGGCGAACTTATTGTAAACGTGCGTACGTTCAGCGTTGTAGGTCTGTCCGTAAATATCGGCTCGCTACCCGACGCTTCCCAGCGATATTCTGTTGCATCGCCCGCTTCTCTGTTCATTGTTCTGAGACGCGCGACAAACATTTGAGTAGAAAACGAGTTTAGCTCTGCATCTATAAATAAATTATTGCTTACTCTAAACAAGTCGCTGTATTCGTTAAACGAAAATTGCTCGCCTGTTCCCCAAAGAATTTGGCTTAAATTAAGATGGTCAACAAAAAATACGCCGCCGGGTTCTTCCGCCTCTTGGGGAATAAAAAGGCATCCCCCTAAAAAAACGCCGACAAACGCAAGCAACAAAAGTTTTCGCACTAAGCGCTCCTACTTAACGCCGCCGACTAAATGCAAACACTCGGCGCGGACAGCTTCCATTCCCGCAACCGTTCCCATGATTCCCGTCTCGGCAACCTGCCCTCTGCCCTCTTGATCATTTTCGAGGCGAACGTAAAGCACTCTGAGTTCCGCTTCAATTTCTTTGAGCGTTTTTACGGGATTTTCCTGCGCCTTGTCATGCCAATAATGGAACTGCGCGTCAAAACATTCGTCATACTTTTCCTGCAAATACTTTTCCATAAAATATACAAGTCCTTTCTTTTTTTAGAGCAAATATACTATTTTTTCGTCAAAGGTTGCGTTTTTTGTCGCAACTTGTCTTAACATTATAATATTTTACCTTAGGATTACTTCAAATAATCGCATAAAACGGAGGAAAATCTGGAATCGCCCTCTTTACTCGACGGCATTTTGATAATTTTGTCGCTAATAACAATTGCGTCTCTCTCTTGGGTCGTCCTTAAAAAATTGAAATTCTCTTATTCCATAGGGCTTGTAATAGTCGGGCTTATAGTCGGCGTTATTGCAAACGTTTATCAGGGACAACTGAATTATGTGGGCATACGCCTATCTTACGACGTGGTTTTGTATCTTATTCTTCCGATATTGATTTTTGACGCCGCGCTGAACGTAAACAGCAAGGTGCTTTTCAAGAATATGGTACCGATAGCCCTTTTATTGGTTGTAGGAGTTTTGGTTTCGGCTTTTGTTATCGGCGGGCTTTTAAGCTGGACCATGGGTTTTTATTTCGGCGCAATGCTCTTGTTCGGAATAATAATTTCTGCGGTGGACCCCGTTGCAATTCTTGCGCTTTTTAACGAAGTCGGCGCCCCCAAGCGGCTGCGAGCTATTATAGAAGGCGAATCGATGTCGAACGACTCTACCGTTATCGTTCTTTTCAGCATAGTTTTGGCTCTCACTTACCACACGCCCGATATAACGTTGAGCATTCCGACCGAAATTTTGCGTATGATAAAGATTTTATTTGGCGGAACAGCCGTCGGCATTGTAGTAGGATTTGTAGGCGCTTTCTTTTGCAAAATGGATAAAGACGGACGGGAATATCAGATTATTTTGAGCATAATTATGGCGTATTCGTCTTTTATAGGCGCGGAAACGCTTCATCTTTCGGGAGTTATGGCGGCGTTAAGCGCGGGCGTTGTGTTTTCGCTGAAAGCCGAGGATGTTATAAGAAGAAGAAACCGCGAACAGGTCGAAACATTTTGGGAATTTTTTACGTTTATCGCGAACAGTTTCATATTCTTGCTTATGGGCATAACGCAGGCGAATATTTTTATTGAAAGCCAATTTTCCGCTCAGGCGGCAATCGCAGTTCCCGTCTCAATAGCAATCCTGATTTTCGCAAGATATCTGAGCGTTATGACTTGTTTTGTACCGTATAATTTCTTTGTGCGAAAAAGACGTCCCGAATTGCGTATTCCGCACAGTTATTCGCTGATTTTTACCTGGGGAGCGCTCAGAGGCGCGTTTCCCGCGGCGCTTGTTCTTACAATTCCTCTCGATTATCCGCTTCGCGATATTATAGTGCAATTGACTTTTTCCTACATCCTGTTTTCGCTTTTGGTGCAGGGAACAAGCGTGAAAGAGCTAATGAAAAAACTAAAAATAGAGCCCGACGACCCCGATATTGACGAATCTACCTGCAGCAGAAAACTGTATTCTTTCCCGAACAACGGAATTGTGGACTTAATAATTTCCAAAGTCGTAAAGCACTGCGAAGAAGAAGGTTTTTATGTGCGGACAAAAACAATAGAAGAGTATCCAGACAAAGAGCATATTAAAGAATATGTTATGAAAATGCGGGATAATTTATTTCTCTTCAGAGTGACAAACCACCACATAGAAGTCCTTGCCGACCAAGGAGACATTTCTTACGCAAACACAATAATATACGAAACGATTATCGAGTTGAATCAATCGCTGTCTTCAATCGTCGAGGTTATGAAGCCCGACAGCATAAACCAAATAATTCGCGAAGACGACGAAGACAACGAAACAAATTTTGATTTTATGAAGTATTTGTGCAAAAATTGTATGGCTGTCCCGCTGATTAACAATGAAAAGAACGCCGCCATACGCGAATTAACCGACATAATGCAAATAAACGGCAAATTCGCAAGCAGGCAAGACGTTTTCGACGCGGTTATCGAGCGCGAAAAATCAATGTCCACGGGGCTTGGCGAAGGCGTTGCTTTCCCTCACGCAAGAACGGACGCGGTAGAAACAATCTGCGCCGCAATAGGCATTTCGCATAAGGGAATTGAATTTGGCGCAATCGACAAAAAGCCCGTTTATATTGTGGTGGTAATTTTATCGCCGACCAAAGATTGCGCGCCGCACTTGCAGTTTTTAGCCGAAATGAGCAAGGTTTTATCGAAGCCCGAAGTTCGTGAAAAATTCATAAACGCGAAAAACAACGACGAATTATACAAAATTTTAGAAGAAAGAGATTGGTAAAAGATGAAACTGTTTCCAAGCAAAAACATAACTTCTGCAATAAATTGGGCGCTCGACAACATAGTTCCGCCGATTTTGCGGGATAACAAATTTTTCATGTACCCTTTAATGTACGCCGCCTACGGAAAGCAGACCGAAATTCTGCTTGATTTCAAGGAAAAATTCCCGTTTATGAGCGACGAAGAGCTTTCGCTTTGTTATCAACAAATTATGAATGTCCCCGTAAACACAAGAAAATCCGACCTGCATACAAAATCCCTTAACTGGATTACAGATAATCTTGTAAGCGGACTTCTAAAAGGCAATTTCACGTGCTTTGACGCCTCCTGCGGAAACGGATATTTGCTGAAACTAATCGCAAAGAAATACCCAAACATAAAATGCGGCGGCGGCGACATTGCTCCACGAAAAATCGACGACAAAATCGAGGTCTTGGCAACCGACATAACAAATTTACAGCACCCCGACAAACATTTCGACATAGTTTTATGCACCCACACTCTGGAGCATATTCGCGACCCGCAAAAAGCGCTTGAGGAATTGATAAGAATTACAAAAAAGCGACTTATCGTAGTAGTTCCGCAACAAAGAGAATACAAATACACCGTAGATTTACACGTGAACTTCTTCCCCTATATGTTCGATTTCAAGCGGTTTATTGTCGGCGGAGGAGGAGGGTATTTAAACGCGAAATTCTTGAAGCTTGGAGGAGATTTGCTTTGTTGTGTTGATATGGAGTGAAAAAAACGGAGTTTTTACTCAAAACAAATGCTCAATTTTCCCCGCAATAAATTCTTGCCACGGAATCCCGTCCGCGCCGACAACCAAAGTCATTGCTTCGGGAAAATGCTCTTTGAATTTGGCGAAATTACTGAAATTTTTTATTTTTCCGCTACCGCTTTTTACTTCTATCCCGAGCACTTTTCCATTATACTCAAAAACGAAATCGACTTCGTAAGTATGCCGCCCCTCCGTTTCGCGCCAATATCGGATTTTTCCGCCGTTCAGCCGCGATTTTTCCGCTATCAAATGCGTTCCGACCGCGCTTTCCACAAATCTTCCCCACAAAGCGTAATCCACAATGACTTTCGGATACGTCAGCGAAGTAAGGCAACAAAGCAAAGATTGGTTATGCACTTGAAATTTCGGAATTGAGCTTTTTTGAATTATATCTTTCTGCGTGTATTTTTGCAGACCACAAACAATTCCCGCTTCATCCAAAAGCTGAATATAATGCGAAAGAGTAGTCGTATTTCCGACATCGTTTACGCCGCTTAAAAGTTTATTATACGAAATTATCTGAGAACTGTAAGAAATTCCGATGTTTGCTAATTGCCGAAGCAGAGCGGGTTTATTTACTTTAGTTAACTGCAATATATCTTTGCTTACAACCGACTCTATTATAGAATCGCGAATGTACTCCTTAAATCTTTTTTCGTTGCCTATAAGTTTAATCGCCCCCGGATAAGCGCCGAAATAAGCGTATTGTTCGGGAGTAAAACCAAAGGTGTCGCGCATTTCCGAATACGACCAATGCCCCAAGACATTCAGCTCAAAACGCCCCAAAAGCGATTCCGACAACCCTTGTTTAATAAGCACTCTTGAAGAGCCTAAAATTATAACTTTTATGTTAATATTATTGAAACTGTCGTTATCCCAATTCTTTTTTACAAATTCGCTCCAATTGTCTATTTTTTGGATTTCGTCAATAATCAAAAGCGCCTCGTTCGCTTGATTTAACTTCATAGTTTTACGAAGCGCTTCCCAAATGCCGTCTATCCATTCGCCGTTAGTATTGGCGACGGAATCCGCCGTGTGATACTGCGAAACACCTTTGCACAAAGCCAAAACCTGTTTGCACAAAGTAGTTTTTCCAACCTGCCTCGGACCGACAATCACCTGAATAAGATGTCTTTTTTCTTCTATTCTGCTTAAAACCTGCTTAAGCAAGTATCTCGTATTTTCGCTCATTTTCACCCTCCCAAACTTGTAAATTTTACTCAGTGCACCTGCAAATTTTACTCAGTGCTCCTGTAAGTTTTACTCAATATACTATATTGCAAAGTCTAAAAGCAATGGAAAAAAGTGTTTTTTATCGAAAATTTACGTTCCTGTGTGGGGAATTTAGTATTTTGAGGACAATTTTAATAACCAAAAAACAAAAAAAGGGCGGCAATCGTTGCTATGTTTGAAGATTTAAGTAATAAACTGGAAGAAATCGTTAAAGGTATTCGTGGGTCGGCGCGAATTACCGAGGAAAATATAAGCGAGGCGATGCGCGAAGTTAAGCGCGCCCTCCTTGAAGCCGACGTTAATTTTAAGGTCGTTAAGGACTTTACCGCAAAAGTAAAAGAAAAAGCGCTCGGAGCGGACGTTGTTTCGGGCGTTAATCCGGGGCAGATGTTCATAAAAATCGTAAACGACGAATTGACCGCTATTTTGGGCGGCGCCGCGCGAAAAATTGTTTTGCAACAAAATAAAACCAACGTAATTCTTATGGCGGGGCTTCAGGGCTCGGGAAAAACCACGCACTCCGCAAAATTGGCTCTGCACTTCCGAAAAACGGGGCACACTCCCCTATTGGTCGCCTGCGATATTCACCGTCCCGCCGCTATTGACCAGTTGGAAACCTTGGGAAAATCGCTGAACATTCCCGTTTACAGCGAAAGAGGCGTTTCGGCGCAGACTATTGCGAAAAACGCGCTTATTCAGGCGGACAAAAACGGCAATTCCATAGTCATTGTCGATACTGCGGGTCGCTTGCAAATCGACGAAGATATGATGGACGAACTCAGGCAGGTGAAAGACATTGTAAAGCCCGTAGAAGTATTTTTTGTCGCCGACGCAATGACCGGACAAGAAGCCGTAAACGTTGCAAATGAATTTCACAAACAAGTGGATTGCACTGGAATAATTCTGTCGAAAATGGACGGCGACGCACGCGGCGGCGCGGCTTTGTCGGTTTTCAGCATTATTGGCGTTCCGATTTGCTATATCGGTGTCGGCGAAAAGCCCGACGCGCTCGAACTTTTTTACCCCGACCGTCTTGCCTCACGAATTTTGGGAATGGGCGATATTGTATCGCTTGTCGAAAAAGCGCAGTCAGTAGTGGACTTGGAAAGCGCGGCGGATTTGGAACGAAAATTCCGCAAAAATCAGTTTACTTTGCAAGATTTTTTAGACCAACTGCGCCAAATTCAAAAAATGGGCTCAATAAAAGATATTCTCGGAATGCTTCCCGGAATCGGCAAGCAACTGTCAAACATAAACATAGACCCCAAACAGTTTAAGCACATTGAGGCGATTATTCTTTCGATGACGATGAAAGAACGCGTAAATCCCGACATAATAAACGGAAGTCGGCGTTTAAGAATTGCCAAAGGAAGCGGAAGAAACGTGCAAGAAGTGAACAAACTGCTCAAACAATTCGACCAAATGAAAACAATGATGAAACAGATGGGAAAAATGGGCAAAGGCGGAAAATTCGGCGCAATGCAAGGACAGATGAAGAAGTTGGGGATGTGAGAGCGTTTGCTCGTTAATTTTTCCTGTTGAAGTCTATTTATCTCAAATTGTTTTCTGTTTGTTTATTGAAAAGCGAGGGAAAGATATTCCCCCCGCTTGTTGAATGTTAAGCCGCTAACTTTGCTGCTTCTCTCTGTTTTATTTTTTTGTCTGCAATAATTGCGCAAATGCCAACTATAAGACCACCTGCGAATGTTCCGCCGCCGAGTAAAATAAATCCCTCCATTACTTACCC